>JALWTY010000103.1 GCA_026993265.1 Desulfobacterales bacterium | reverse complement strand
ATTGTGATATTCGACGGTGACGAGGTCACGGTGAAGGAATTGACCGTGATCGAGGTCAGGCAGATGGTGGATTCGCTGGAAGAGTACCGGCCCCATCTGCTTGACCTGCTCCTTGACCGGCCGTTTCCAGCCATTGGCCTGGAGCCGGCCACCGGCATTGCGGCGGATGAGCTTGTCGAACGGCGGGTGGCGGTCTCCGAGGTGGAAAAACTCTACGACGCGGTGGAAGAGCTAAACCCTACTTTCACCGCCATGATCAAGCGCCTCATGGCCATCGGCTCATCGAGCGGCTTGACGGGGCAGTCTGCCGGCTGATCATGGCGGGGCATACAATGGCGTGGGATTACGGCTGGAGCCTGTTCGAGTCCGCCATCTCCTGTGCCTGTTCTTCATCGTAGCCGCGAAGATCGTTTTCAATCTCGATGTCGTGCATCTTGTCGGTGAAGTTGAAGAAGAGATTGAGGAACAGGAAGAGGACAACGAAGATCAGAAGGCCGATAAAGGTCTCACCCGCCACGCCGGGCCGGTACGGCTCTGCCAGGAAGGAAATTATCCAGATGGCGGCGAGGAGTTTTTTCAGGTTGGTGGTGGTCATGTATGACTTGAGTTCGTCCTTGGTCATTGCAGGCCTCTTCGCATACGATCGTGGTCGTACCGTTGCTGGTTGTTTTCACGCATAAACTTAATCATGGCTGACAAAAAAATCAAATACTCCCTCGAGGTCGGCTACCTCGGCCAGGAGAATGTCAAGCGCCTGCAGGGTGATCTGCGGGCCCTGGGCGCGATTGATTCGTTCCGCAAACTGCGCGAGTCATGGCAGCGCCTGAACGCTGATTTTGTTCAGGCCAAGGCCGAGGCGCGCAGCTTGCGGCAGGTGATGCGTAATACCGGCAGCGAAGACGCGGCCCGGCAATATGCGGTGGCGGCCGACAAGGTGCGCCGGTTGTCATCGGCCCTGGCCGGCCAGCGGGAGAAGTTGGTGTCTGCCGGCAGGGAGTTGGCCGCCGCCGGGGTGAATGTCCGCAGATTAGATAGCGAGTTCGCGCGGTTGACCGAATCGAGCCGCCGCCTGAGCCAGGTGATGAACGACCGCAAGCTCCTGGGAGTCCGTGCCTTTAGCGAGGTGAAGACGGAAATAAAAGGGGTTGAGGCGGCGTACAGACGGTTGAGGGCGTCCGGGATGCTTTCCGCCAAGGAACAGGCGGTGGCCTTTGACCGGATGCGGCGCAAGATCAGAGAACTCAAGACCGAGACCAACGGCTGGGGAGCGCATCTCGCCGCCATCCAGCAGGGCTGGGCCGGGTTGTTCGCGGTGGGCGCTGGTGTTGCCGGATTCGGCCGGGTGATGGGAGTCTTCACTTCCTTTGATGATACCATGCGGCAGGTGGCGGCTGTTTCCGGGGCCACGGCGGACGAGTTCGAGCGGCTGCGGGCCACGGCCGCCGAGATGGGGCGCACCACCCGCTTCTCCGCCGCCCAGGCTGCGGAAGGCCTGCGCTTTCTCGGCATGGCCGGATTTGACGCCGAGAAATCAATGCAGGCCCTGCCCAAGGT
>JALWTY010000102.1 GCA_026993265.1 Desulfobacterales bacterium | reverse complement strand
GCGCAGACGAGGCAAGGAAAAATCCGGCGAAAAAGCGCAGTTTACATAGGGTAAATGAGCATTTTGAGCCGGATTTTGACGCCGCATCGTCAAGCGCAGTAGTTTTTCAACGGGCTGGTAGGGCCCTGCGCATAGCACAAAAAACCCGAAAGCCCCGGCGGTCCGCATGGACCGGCCGGGGCTTTTTCATGCCGCCATGCCGCGGCCCGGGCCGCCGTCAGGTGAGCGGCGGCAGGGCGGGGTTGGGATTGAGGCCGCGTTTGACGATCTCGCGGTTGTAGGCGGCAATGGCATCGCGGCGCTTGAGCATGCCCACCACCCAGCGGCTATCCGCCGATTCCACCACCGGGATCTCGTCGAGCCCCTTGAGGTCGAACATCTGCATGGCGGTGTGGAGGTTGTCGTCCAGGGTGAGGAAGATGACGTCGCGGGTGCAGATGTCGCCCACCTTGCGGTCGTGGCGCAGTTTCTCGTCGTGGAGCAGCCCCTTGACGTCCTGGAGGGAAACCACCCCGGTCATGGTGCCGCTTTCGTCGATGACCGGGAAATAGAAGCTGTTGGCCATCTGGAAGATGGTGAGGAGCTGGTCGATGTTGGCCCGTTCGCTGATGAAGTCCACGTCCTCGCTGACCACGGCCCCAACCTTGATGGATTTCAGCACCGCCATCTCCCGCCCTTCGTGGATGTCGATGCCCTCGCGGCTGAAATCCACGGTGTCGATGGAATCCTCGTCAAGCCGACGGGCCACCACGGTGCCGATGGTGCTGGCGAGCAGGACCGGGATGATGATCAGGTAGTTTCCGGTCATCTCGAAGAGGAGGAAGATGGCGGTCATGGGAGCGTGGGTGGCCGCGGCCAGAAAGGCGCCTATGCCCACCGCGGCGTAGGCGCCCGGGGTGGCGGTGAGCTCCGGCCAGAAAGAGTGGAACACACTGCCGAAGGCGCCGCCGATCATCGCGCCGATGAAGAGGCCGGGCGCAAAAACCCCGCCCGCGCCGCCGCTTCCCAGGGTCACGGCGGTGGCGATGATCTTGAGAAAGACCAGGGCCACGAGGATATGGAGCGCGCCGCCGCCGGTTAGGATGGTCTCCATGTAGTCATAGCCGTCGCCCATGACCTGGGGGAAGACGATGCCGATGCAGCCCACCACCAGGGCGCCGGTCAGCGGTTTTATCAAGGGGTGCAGCCTGAGGTCGGCGTAGAAATCCCGCACCGAGTAGAAGACGCGGATGTGAAGCACCGCGATTATCCCCACGATCACCCCCATGAACATGTACAGGGGGATCTCGACAAAGGGGTTGACCAGCTGGTAGTCGGGAATGGGAAATACCGGCACCTGACCGTAATATGCCCGTGACACCACGGTGGCCAGGGCGGAGGAGATCACCAGGGCGGAAAAGGAGGAGAGGTCGTAGGTGCCGAGCAGGACTATCTCGGAAGCGAAAAAGATCCCGGCAATGGGGGCGTTGAAAACCGCGCCCACCGCGCCGGCCGCGCCGGCGGCGATATACACCTTCATCCTGTCGCCGGACACCCGGAAGAACTGCCCCACCTGGGAGCCGATGGCCCCGCCCACCTGGGCGATCGGCCCCTCGACCCCGGCCGAGCCGCCGGTGCCGATGGTAAGGGCGCAGGACACGATCTTGAGGACAATGGTGCGGAAGCGGACAATGCCGCCCTCAAGGTTGACCTTGCGCAGGAACTTCGGAAAACCGTAACCATTGACCTCGCCCGGGAAGAGGATGGAAAGCGGCATCAGGAGGATCATGCCGCACACAGGGATCAGGGGCAGAAGCAAGGTCCACAGGCCGCCGCGGCTGACGATCTCGTGGCCGGGCACGAAGATGCTCTCGTGGACGAACTCGGTCACGGTGCGGAAGACGATGTTGCCGATTCCGGCCATGATCCCGATGAAGGAGGCCACCGCCACCATCACCGTGTTCTCGCCGGGCAAAAGCTTCTTCACCCTGCCGATCAGGGGGAGTTTGACGTCGCCGAGATCCAGCATAAGCCGCGCAAGCCTCCTCAGCCGAAATCCCGCTCGACCACCGGCGGCAGCTCACAGCCGAGCGCGGCGATCTTGGCGAGAAAGTATTCGTCGGTCATCCCGGCGATGAAGTCCCTGACCACGGCCGCGGGGGAAACGCCGGATGTGTACGGCTCCGGCATGTCGGCCGCCAGTTCCCGCGCCACCGGGGATTCCCCGCCCGACTCGAGCCACTCGAGGCAGGAGGCGAAAAGCCGCTCATACCCCTTGCGGATGAGGCCGAGGCCGGATTTTATCCTCGGGTCGAGGTAGATCCTCTCATAGTTGAAACGTTTAAGTTCGGTGAGCGCCCCGCCGATCTCGGGGCTGAAACCGATCTCCTCCCCGCTGCTCGCGGTTATCAGGTCGGCCACCAGGCGGTAGACTATGGTGCCGTTGGTATCGCCCAGGGCCCGGCGGCACTCCGCCGGAATCTCGGAGCGGGACAGGAGTTTAAGCTCGATGGCGTCCTCGATGTCGCGGCCGATGTAGGCAATGGTGTCGGCCAGCCGCACCACGCAGCCCTCCAGGGTCATGGGCCTGAGCACGGTGGCGGGATCGCGTTCCTTGGCCGCAAGCTGGCGGTCGAACACGGCAAAATCCTTGCCCCGGTCCGGAGAGAGGCGGTGGCCGAAGGATTCGCCATCATGGGTCAGGATGCCGTCGAGCACCTGGAGGGACAGGTTCCAGCCCGCGCCGTCGCGCTCGATGCGGTCGAGGAAGATCACGCTCTGGATGTTGTGCTGAAACCCGGGCAGGCCGTGGTTGCGGCACAGTTCGTCAAGGATGCGCTCGCCGTCGTGGCCGAAGGGCGGATGGCCGATGTCGTGGCCCAGGGCGATGGCCTCGATGAGATCCTCATTCAGACGCAGGAAACGGCCGATGGTCCGGGCGATCTTGCTGACGAGCTGGACATGGAGAACCCGGTGGGAGATATGGTCATTTTTGACCATGTAGAAGACCTGGGTCTTGTCGATGTAGCGGGTGTAGGCGCGGGAATGGAGGATGCGGTCGGCGTCCAGGGCGTAGGCCTGGCGGTGCCCCTCGCGCGGTTCATGGCGGCGGCGCACGGCCCCGGCGCTCAAGGCCGCGCCCGGCGCGAGCCTCTGCGCCTCCCCGCGGTCTAGTTCGTCGCGGATCTCTGCCAGCATCCTTTCGGTCTCAGGGGCGATATCCGGCATGGCCAACACCTTTGACGGACTCCCGACGATCCCGGTTTCCGGAACCGTCGGGAGTCCGAAGGCAAAAGTCAAAAGGCAAAAATATCGGACGGTTACGATCGGATCGCGTATCGTCTTTTGCCTCCGTTTTCAACGGGCTGCTATATGCGAGGCCGTCATGTTTATGACGCAGTTTCCCGCCTTTTTCAAGGAGATATGCCCGCGCCCGCTCCCTGACCACAAAATCCCTTGGCGGCAGGGACGGGTTTTGTTGTAGAATGCCAGCGTCCACGCCCCGGAAACGAAAGAAACGAAAATCTTTTCCATCACAAGTGAAGGAGAGATTGATATGAACGCAAGCCAGAGTGATTTCAACCGCGCCCTTGAAACCGGGCGGCCCGAGAACATCAGACGGCTTTTTCCCAACTCCCGCGCCCTCATCGTCAGCGGCAAGGTGATAGACCGGGCCATGCTCGCCAAGGGCCGGGCCATGACCATCGCGGCCAACGGCAGAAACCACCTCGTCATCAGGGGCGCGCTCCAGGCGGCGCAAAGGGCCAACGCCGCGATCATCATAGAGATCGCCCGTTCCGAGGGCGGGGCCAACGCCTACTGCGCCACCAATTACTGGAACATCGCCCGCCAGGTGGACGCCCTGTGCAACGAGATGGGCATCACCGTGCCGGTGGCCATCCATGCGGACCACTACGGCATCAAGAAGGAAGACGACCTCGACTACGCCAAGGTGGAGATCCCCACCCTGTTCGAGGCCGGGATCACCTCCATCGCCATCGACGCCTCCCACATGCCCGACGACAAGAACCTGCTCGCCAACCTCGCCCTGGCCCAGTTCGTGCCCTCCTGGGCCGGACTCGAAACCGAGGTGGGCGAAATCAAGGGCAGCCAGGGGCTCTCCTCCCCGGAAGAGGCCCTGTTCCTCATCCGCGGCCTCAACGCCCACGACATCTTTCCGGACTGGATCGCGCTCAACAACGGCACCACCCACGGGATCGAGGCCTCGGACCAGGGCATCCAGGTGGAGCTGACCGCCGAGATCCACAAGGCGCTCGAGCCCTACGGGGTGAGCGGGGCCCAGCACGGCACCTCGGGCAACAACTCGGAGAGGCTGCGCCGCATCGCATCCGAAACCAGGACCACCAAGGCCAACGTGGCCACCGCCCTGCAGATGATATCCTGGGGCCTCGAGGTCAACGACTACGGCAACGCCATCCAGGACGACGACGGCAACTTCATCAAGGTGCCGGGCGAGGGCGTCACCGAAACCCTTTGGCAGCAGATGGTGGAATACGCGGCGGAAAGGGGATGGAAGGGCGGCAACTTCAAGAAGCTGAACCTCCCTTTTGAAAACCGGATCATGGCCCAACCCAAGGAGATCAGGGAAAGGATGGCCAACCGGGTGGCGGACTTCGTCCACTACCTGCTCACCGAGGTCTTCAACGCCAAAGACACGGCCGACGCCGCCATCGACGTCATCATCAAGGCGGGCTCCCCTGACCCGGGCCCCAAATGCGAAAGGAGCGAGGACCCCAAGGACTGGACCGGCGACCGCATCGCGGCCATGGCCGCGGAGATGGACCGCGACCGGGGACCGGAAGGCGATTTTGACGATTGACTGCCGCAAATACCGCCGGGGGGCGATGCTCATCCCGGCGCCCTTTCTCCGCCCCCTGGCACTGCTGGTCTGCATCCTGTTTGTCGCCGCGGCCGCGCCGCCGCCCTGCCCCGCCTTCGGCATCAAGGAGGAACGGGATATAGGGGAAAAGCTGCTGTCGCTCGTGACCCGGCAGTTCAAGGTGATCGACGAGCCGGACGTGGCAGGCTACATCAACGCGCTGGGCAAGAGCATCGTCAAGGTCTCGGGCACCAGCTTCTTCGACTTCCACTTCTTCATCATCGACAACCGCGAGTTCAACGCCTTTGCCGCGCCCTCGGGCCTCATCTTCGTACACAGCGGCCTTGTCGCAAGCTGCGCCAGCGAGGACGAGCTGGTCGCGGTACTGGCCCACGAAATCGCCCACGTCCAGAGCCGCCACATCGCAAAGCAGATGGAAAAGTCCGCCAAGGTCAGCATCGGCACCCTGGCGCTCATCATCGCCGGAATCGCGGTGGGCGCGGGCCCGGTGGGCAATGCCCTGATCGCCGGCTCCATGGCCGCGAGCGCAAGCCTCGCCCTGAAATTCAGCCGCGAGGACGAGGAGGAGGCCGACCGGCTTGCCTACAACTGGATGGTGAAAATGGGCCGCGACCGCAGCGCCATGCTGACCATGCTGCGCCGGATGCGGCGGATAGCGGCCCTGCAGAGCGGCGATCTGCCGCAGTACCTCCTCACCCATCCGGACCCGGGCGCGCGTATGGGCTATGTAATCGAGCTCTTGGCAAGGGACAACGGCAAGGTCAGGGAAAAAAAACAGGACGATGAGTTCGCCTTCAGACGGTTCAGGCTGCGGGTCATGGCCATGAGCCGGGGGATGAGGGCAGGAGCTGCGGCCGGTGCTACGGGCGGCGCCGGATGGAAGGCATATGGCCTCGCCATCGACAATATGGAGCAGGGCGACTACCGCAACGCCATAAAAAAACTGAAGCGAATCGCCGCCCTGTTTCCCGGCCGGACCGAGCCGGAAAGCGATCTCGGCGTGGCATACTTCCGCGCCGGACGCCTGAAGGAGGCGGAACGGGAACTGAAAAAGGCGAGAAAACGCGCGCCGGACATCTACAACTCCTACTACCTTGCCAGGACGCTCGAGGAAGAAGGAGACTTTGCCGCCGCCCTGGATCTGTTCCGGCGGCTTCAGACGCAGATGGATTTTTCCGCCTCCTTTCACCTGCACATGAGCAGATGCCTGGATGCGTCCGGCAGCCACGGGGCGGCCCGCTACCACCTCGCGCTCCACCACTGGTACCAGGGCCGGGGCAAGGCCGCGATCCGGGAGCTGGAAAAGGCTGTGAAGATGCTGCCGGCCAGATCTCCCCTGCGGCAGAAGGCGGAAACCAGGCTCAAACGGATCAGGTATCTTGAGAAAAAGGGCGGCTGAAGGCCATCTTCTGCAGGGCCATCACCGCAAGATCGCGGAACAGGCGGACGCTTTTCATCTCGGCCGCGGTCAGGGCCGGCCTTGACTCCTGCCGGTCGAGATATATCAGGGCAATGGCCTTTCCGGCAAGGCACACGGGCAGGAAACAGGCCATCCTGTCCCGGACGAGCCCGGAAAACCGCGCCGGCAGTCCGGCCGCCTTACCGTCAACGGTCATATCCCGGCACTCCCTCATGGCCGCGGC
>JALWTY010000101.1 GCA_026993265.1 Desulfobacterales bacterium | reverse complement strand
GACCACGATGGCGCCTTGCGGGATCGGGCCTGCCGCGCAGCGGATGTCTGCCCTTGTCTCGAGCCATCCGATAAGGCGCCGCGCCACCCCCCGGGCTTGAAGGCGGTTCCGGGACGGGCGATCGGCATCCGTGCCGAGGATACCGAGCCCACTGACATCGGACGGAAGCACAAGACGGCACCTTGCGGGCTCGAATTTTCCCCGGACAAGCAGCTTGGCGAAAGCAAAAACCGACAACTGCGGCGTGAGCAGGTCGAGGCTGGAACCAATCCCCGCTTCCTCCACAACGGCATCGATCACCCGATCGCTACCCGAGTTGCTGATCAACCTCATGGCGGCGCACCCTAATCAACCCGCAAAAGAACGCCGGGCCTGATGTTCTGTTGGTGCTTGCTTTATCACGTCAGTGCCTTCCCGTGGACACCCCGGACAGGGGGCTGGGTTTCTGGTTATGAATCCGTGAGTGTTCGAGAACGGGCCAGATGCAGGGCCTGGCGTCAGGGATTGAGCAGGTGATAGACCGCGGGCAGGTTGCGGTGTTTTTCGGCGAAGTCGAGGCCGTAGCCCACGAGAAAGCCCTCGGCTATCTCGAAACCGGTGTAGTCTATCTCCACCGCCACCTCGCGGCGCTCGCTCTTGTCGATCAGGGCGCAGACCCGCACCGAGTTGGCGTGTCTCTTGCCGAGCAGCTCCTTCAGGTGTTTCAGGGTGCAGCCGGTGTCGACGATGTCCTCCACCAAAAGGACGTCCTTGCCCGCGAGCGACAGCTCCACGTCTTTGGTCAGCCGCACCTCGCCGCTGGAGCAGGTGTTGTCGCCGTAACTGGCCACCCTGATGAAATCCACCTCCACCGGCACGGTGAGGGCCCGCACCAGGTCGGCGGTGAAGATGAAGGCCCCGTTCAGCACCCCCACCACCACGAGGCCGCCTCCGCCATAGTCGGCGCTGATCCGGCGGCCCAGCTCCTCCACCCGTTTTCTTATCTCTTCTTCCGCGATTACCAGTTTCATCTTCGTTTTCCTGTATTGCCAATCCGTTCCATGAACCTCGCAGGACCGGACAAAGCCCGGTGTTCCGCCGGACTTTGTTTAGACCCATGCTTTTCCCTCCCGGTGGTCAGGCGCCTTGCCAAGACTTGCCGCACTGCGGCGGCCCCGGAATCGCCGGCATCCGTCCGGGCCTGCGGGGCTTTCAATTCAATGCATCTTCGCATATTGGAACATTAACTTCCAAAATACAAAAAAAACAAGCAGGTCAGGCCGGCAGCCCGTTGAAAAACCGCAGCGCTCGGCAGGCAGGAGGATTGTGCAAATCAGGACTTGAGGGTTGCGATTTGCACGGATGCCCGACCCGACGAGCCGGAATGCAAACGGGTTTGTTCGCGTCGCCTGACGTTTTTTTGCTGCCCTTGAAAAAACTTGACGCTCCGGCGCAGAGCCTTATACCATCTCAGGTGGATGGCAAGCACCTGGGGCGGCGGTCCCGCGTTCCCAGGCAAAACGGAAGGAGGCCTTCGATGCAGTCGTATGAGTGCGCTGTCTGCGGTTACGTCTATGATCCGGCCGTGGGCGACCCGGAAACCGGGGTGGCGCCCGGAACAGCCTTTGAGGATCTGCCCGACAACTGGAAGTGCCCGGTCTGCGGCGCGGACAAGGACGAATTCGCGCCGGTGGATTGACGTACTGTTTTCCCTCCGGCCTCAGAAGTCCGGCTTGATTTCTTTCCAGCCCTTTTCGATCTCGGTTTTGAACATCAGGCAGAAGTCCCCCACCGCAACCTCGGCAAAGGGCGGATGATCCCTCTTCAGCACCACCCAGCCGGGAGAGTTCTCCGGCACGTGGTCCCTTAGGCCCGCCGCGCCGACGCATTCGCCCCTGGCCGCGGCAAAGGTGTTGGCAATGGCGATTAGCGCCGCCAGCAGCCGGTGTTCCCTCGCCGCCATGGGATTGTGGTGATAGCGCATCGCCTCCTGCCAGGCCGAACCCAGGCCGCTTTTCTCGTACAGCCAGTGACCGGCCGCGCCGTGATCCGCGCCGATATGAATGGCCTCGGCCTCGCTCAGTTCGGATATTCCGGCCGACGGGTCGTTGATGTTGGTGTAGAAGGCCGGTTCCAGCGGATCGAGCACCAGCATGCCGATATCATGGAACAGGCCTGCGAGATACACGTCTGCGGCGATATTTATCCTGATGATCTCGCGGAGCAGTTCCGCGATCCTGGCCACTATCACCGCGTGGCGGAAGAACTTTTTCGCAAGTCTCCGGTCGCCGGAGAAGGGTTCCAGCCTGCCGCCCTCGTCCACGGCCCTGGCCACGGTCTCCAGCACCACCTCCATCCCCACCGAAACGATGGCGTGGGGCACGGTGGCGATCTCGCACGAGCGCCGGTAGAGAGAGGAGTTGGCCACCTTGAGAACCCTGAAGCACAGGACCGGATCGAGGCAGACGATATCGGTGAACCTGCGGATGTTGCTCTCCCTGCCGGAAAGAAACGGGGCCAGCCTGCGGGCCACGTGCGGGTTCACCGGCAGCGGCTGGTCAGGGTCTATTTGGCTTTGGATGCGGACGCGGGTGATGCGCTCCTTGCGCTCCGGCATAGGGCTGGATGGGGTATCTGCCGACTTCTCCACCGCTGTCGCGGGTATGAGCGGCCGGCCGGCCATTTCGGCGTCGAGGTCGTGGGCCGGAGGCAGGGCCGCGGGCTGTTCCCGGATTCCGGCCGCCTTCCTGGCCGCTGCCACCCGGCGGTTGGCCATGTCCAGGCGGCTGACCATGATCTCGCAGAAACGTTTGTAGAACTTGAGCTGGAGAAAGACGTTGGAGCGGTTGATTATCCCCGGCTCCACCCTGAGGATGTAGCAGTCGCTCACCGCCATCACCCCGGCGGTGCGCCTGGTCTCGCCGATGATCGCCATCTCGCCGAAACAGTCGCCGGTGGAGAGCCTGGTCAGTTCCACCGCTTCTCCCTCAACCCCCTTGAAGACCGCGACCTCGCCGCGCACCAGGATGTAGAAGACCTCTTCCACCGTGTTTTCCCGGATTATCACCGATCCCTTGGCCACTTTGAGCCAGGTGCTGACAGTGAGAAACTGGTGGAGCTCGTGGTCGTCGAAATCGCTGAAAAAGGCGATTTTCTTGAGGAATTTTATTCTGTTGTCGTCCTCGGCCCGTTTTTTGGACATCTGCTCGTCTCGTCCCGCCCGTCGGCTTGGCGCGGCCCGGCAGGGGTTGCGGATTCAGGATGGATTTCAGGCGGTAAGGAGATTATATGGGCTGAAGAGGGACGGCGTCAAATGGCCGGCACTACTTGCCGATGCAGAATTCGGAGAAGATCCGGTCGAGGATGTCTTCGGCCGTGGTCTCGCCGGTGATCTCGCCGATAGCGTCCAGGGCCTCCTGCAGGTCCACGGCCACCAGGTCTGCGGGCGCGCCCTGTGCAAAGCCCGCATCCACCCGTCGGGCCGCGTCCAAACCACGCTCCAGGGCCGCGAGCTGCCTTAGATTGGGCACGCAGTCGCAGCCCGGGTCCCAGAGTTCCCGGCCGCCGGTTATACGCCGGTACAGGGCGTCTGTCAGCTCTTCGAGGCGGGTTCCTTCCCGCGCCGAGATGAACACCGGGATCCGGGGGGAGAAGAACCCGCGGAAGCGCTCCTGCTTTCGTCCGTCCATGCGGTCGAGCTTGTTTACCGCGATCAGCGGGTCGTCGAGGCCGTTTTCGGCGATGAAATCCAGGTCGGCGCGGTCCGGCTCCTGGCTGCCGTCCACCACCAGGACGACCTGGTCGGCCTGCCGCAGCCGTTCCCGGGCCATGCGGATGCCTATTTCCTCCACCGGATCGCGGTGCTCGCGGATGCCGGCGGTGTCGGTTATCCGTACCGGTACGCCGTTCAAGTCGAAGCTCTCCTCGATGAGATCGCGGGTGGTGCCGGCGACGCTGGTGACAATGGCCCGTTCCCGGCCGACCAGGGCGTTGAGCAGGCTGGACTTGCCCACGTTGGGCCGGCCGCAGATGACGAGTTCGACCCCGTCGCGGACGATGCTGCCCCGGCGGGCCGCGGCCACGAGCCGTTCCAGTGGCTTTATGACCTCTTCACCGAGGCTTGCCGCGTGGTCGCGGCCGATGATCTCCTCCTCGTCTTCGGGAAAGTCTATGGCCACCTCGATGGCGGCGCGGATGGATATCAGGGCGTCCCGGATCGCGTGCAGCCGGCGGCTGACGCCGCCCTGGAGATTACTGACCGCGATATCGAGCCCGTTTCTGGTGCGGGCGTTAAGCAGGTCGAGGACCGCTTCGGCCCTGGTCAGGTCGATTCTGCCGTTGAGAAAGGCGCGCTTGGTGAACTCGCCCGGTTCGGCGAGCCTGGCCCCGAGGCCGGTGACCAGGGAGAGAATGGTCTGCAGGACCACGGAGCCTGCGTGGGCCTGGATTTCCACCACGTCCTCGCGGGTGTAGCTGTTCGGGGCCCGCATGTAACAGAGCATGACCTCGTCGATGACGCGGCCGTCGGCCGGGTCGACGATATGGCCGTAGGTGAGGCGGTGGCTTTCGAGCTGGCCGGGTTTTGCCGGCCGGAATATCTCCGCCGCGATCCGCCGGGCCTCGCGGCCGCTTACGCGGATTATGCCGATGCCGCCCGCGCCCGGCGGGGTGGCGATGGCGGCGATGGTGTCGTCTTCACCGTAGCGGGGCATGCCTGGGTCCGCGGCCTGCGGGGTTATCCTGAGCCCGTTCCCGGACGCTCCGAAGGACGGCGGGGCGAACCGGGGCGTCCGGACAACGGTTCTGCAAGGTGGCGCATATTTGAAACCATGAGTCGGATTCTCCCGCCGGGCCGTCACAGATTCAGGTTATCTCTTTTTCCGCCGCCGGGGACGGCCGCGGCCGGGCAGGTAGATGAGCACCTTCTTGAAGTGGCCGTCGCCCACGCTCCGGCTGCGGATGTCTTCCTCGTCCTGCAGGGCTAGGTGGACGATGCGACGCTCCGCCGGGTTGAGCGAGCCGATGGACGTGGTGCGGCCGGTCTCGCGGGTCTGGGCCGCGAGCTCCACCGCTCTCTTCTCCAGTTCGGCCTTGCGGCGGTCGCGGTAATCGCCGGCGTCGAGGTTGAATATGGCCTTGCCGGTGATGTTGCGGCTTGCAATCTTGCGCATCAGGTACTGGAGGCTGTCGAGGATGGCACCGCCGTCGGCGGTGATATCGTCCACATGGGCGCCGCCGATCCTCGCATCGATGCGGTTGCTGGAGATCTCCACCTTGACCTCGGACTCCATGTCCATGAGCGCCAGAATCCGGGACAGGGTCTTTTCGAGATGATCAGCCACTTCCGGGGCGATGGCCGTTTCGGATTCGCTTTCACGCCCTGCGGGCCTGGCCGAGGCGGCCCTGCTGCCGTTTTTCAGGCTCACCCTTATTTTCGCCTTGCGTTTGCCGAAGCCGAGAAAGCCGGCCGAACCGGGGGTGATGATCTCCACGTCGAGCATCTCCTGGCCGACGTTCAGGGCGTTGCAGGCGTTGGCGATGGCCTCGGAGATGTCTGCGCCTTCGTATTCCTGCGGGGTGGTCGTCATGTTTTCCTCCGTTCGTTAGCAGTCCGTTTCAACGGACTGTCAGCTTGTCAGTCCTTGGCGCGGTTGATGAAGTATTGCTGCGCCATGGACAGAAGGTTGTTGACCAGGAAGTAGAGCACCAGGCCGCTTGCGAAGTTGATGAACAGGAAGGTGAAGAATACGGGCAGAAACTTCATGTACCTGGTCATCTCGTTGCTGGCGCCGGCGCTGGTCGGGGTCATCTTCTGCTGCAGATACATGGTCGCGCCCATCAGGATGGTCAGCAGGGGCAGGCCGCCCAGCCAGGGGATCTGGAAACCGATGTCGAGCCGCTCCGGGGCCGAGAGGTCGGTTATCCACAGGCAAAAAGGGGCGTGACGCAGCTCGATGGCCTGCATCAGCACCCGGTAAAGGGCGAAGAATACCGGGATCTGGATGAGCATGGGCATGCAGCCGCCCAGGGGATTGATCTTGTAGGTCTGGTAGAGCCGCATCATCTCCTGGTTCTGCCGCTCCTTGTCGTCCTTGTACTTCTCCTTGATCTTTGCGATCTTGGGGCCCAGCTTCTGCATCTGCTTCATGGACTTCATGCCCTTGTTGGTGATGGGCCAAAAGACCGCCTTGATCAGGACGGTGAGCAGGATGATCGCCACTCCGTAGTTGTGCACCGCCCGGTTGATGAGCTTGAGCAGGGCCAGCACCGGCCGCGCCACCGGCCCGAACCAGCCGAAGTCGATGATCCGGGAGAGCTGGTGGTCGGCCTTTTTCAGGAGATCCATGTCCTTGGGGCCGCAGTAGACCTTGAAGCGGTAAGTCAACTTCCCGCCAGGCTGGAGGATCTTGGCCGGGGCGTAGAGGAGCAGGGAAACCCGGTCTGCGGCGCTGGCCGCGACCCGGACGCTGCCGCTTGTGATGTCCTCGGGCACCACGCCGGTCATGAAATAGGTGTCCT
>JALWTY010000100.1 GCA_026993265.1 Desulfobacterales bacterium | reverse complement strand
TGGGTCAGTGAATGTCTCAGTGGCATCAATCCCGCATACATTGGCGATTTTGTCGGGGCCATCTGCGACGGTGACCAGTCTCAATTCGGCTGGAACTACAAGCCTGAGTGTCAGCGCTAATGATTCCCTTGGGCATGGCCTGAGTTATAGTTGGTCGGCATCGTGTCCGGGGCTCAGTGGCAATGGTGCCTTTGCGAATGGGGCATCGCAGAATACGGATTGGACAGCCCCTGCCAATGCAACGGGTAGTTCGCAAAGTTGCTCTATATCTGTCTTGGTCAGTGATGGTCAGGGTGATGGTATTGAGGGCGTGGTGGCAGTGAATGTGTTTTCCGTGGTAACAGGTGCTGACGACGATGGAGATGGGATTCCGAATGATGTTGAAATAGATGTGGGTTTAAATCCAAATGATGGAAATGATGCTGCTTTAGATCTGGATGGCGATGGACGAACCAACATAGAGGAATACCTGCAAGGTGCAAATATTGCTGTGGATGATGTTGCTCCATTACTGAGCATACCCGCTGATTTGGTTGTAAACTCCACTGGGCCGACCACAGCGATTGATCTAGGTGTCGCTACAGCGACTGATATGAAAGATGGTGCGATCGTGCCCGTTGTGGACAATCCTGGCCCATATGTCCCAGGCCGCCATATCTTAACTTGGTCCGCAACGGATCAAGCTGGCAACACGGCTACTGCACAGCAGATCGTTGACGTGATTCCGATGGTTTCATTCTCGGTGTCTCAAGCGATTGATGAAGGTACGGATACATCTGTTTCGGTGACGTTAAATGGATCTGCTGTCACTTACCCCGTCACGGTTCCGTACACTGTGGCCGGTACAGCAGAAAGCCCTACGGATCATAACCTGGTAAACGGTGAGGTGGTGATTGAATCTGGCATCGCAGGTTCGATTGAAATTACTTCGATTGATGATGGCATATGGGAAGGCGATGAAACCATTGTGATCACAATGGGGACGCCGACCAATGCTGTGCCTGGTTCAGTTGTGACTCATACGGTTACCCTGAAAGAAGAAAACATCGCGCCACTGGTAAGTATAACTGTTGAGCAAAATGGGCTTGCCACAAGTACTGTATATGCTGATGCAGGTCCAGTCGTCATGACCGCTATTGTAACTGATCCAAACCCGAATGATGTGCATAGCTACGATTGGAGCATGACTAGTAACAGCCTGATTCCTGCTGAAGGCTTTACCAGTGCAACCTTTACCTTCGATCCTATCGCTTTGTCTGCGGGTATATATCCACTGGCATTGACAGTCATTGATGATGGCGACGGTCTGTTGAGTGGATTGTCCAAGAGTTTAATTCGGGTTGAGAACACGGCACCAAGCCTGAGTGATAGCACCGACTCAGATGGTGACGGTTTAACGAATGCCGACGAGGGTACAGGCGACAGTGACGGTGATAGAATTGCCGATTATCTGGATGCCAGCAATGACCCTGGTCAACTACCAACAGGTGATGGCTCAGCCGTGATTCAAGTCGATCCGGGTGTTGGCTTGATGTTGGGTGATGCGGCCTATGCCTCTGGCAACGTTAGCTCCCTAGTGACCATGCAAAATTTGATGGACCACGGCGGCGACGCCGGTGGTGTTGGTGTGGCTGCCGATGATTCTGGATACCAGTATCCAGGCGGCATATTCGATTTCATCGCCACCGGTGTTGAAGTGGGTGGTACTGTTCGAATCGTAATCCCGCAGACGTCAGCCATACCTGACAATGCTGTATACCGCAAGTACGTGAGTGGTAGTGGCTGGTTTGATTTTGTTGAGGATGCCAATAACGCGGAGTCTTCTGCGCAGGGTTCATTAGGTAACTGTCCTGCGCCGGGTGATGTTTCCTATACGCCTAGTTTAACAGAGGGACACTACTGTGTGCAACTGACCATCCAGGATGGTGGATCCAATGATGCTGATGGACAAGCCAACGGTGTGATCAAATATCTAGGTGGGGTAGCGGTTCAGATAATACCAATGCCTGTTGTTGAAGCTGCGAAATTTTCGGTTAGTAACGTTACATTCAACGCCGGTGATGGCGAGAAAGTGGTGCTCGGGTTTATGCTCACCAGTGACTCCACCGATGCCGAAGTGAATCAACTGACCATCGCTGCAAGTGGGGATGTAAATGAAACTGCTGATATCGGAATGGTGCGACTGTACCGTGATGACAACAAGAATGGCATCCCTGAAGCTACAGAACGAGTGGCAGAAGGAAGTTTTGATGCCGATGATGGTGACATAACCTTCACTCTGCCGACCGCATACCATCTGCCGATCGGCGATACTCATTTCCTTGTCACTTATCAGTTTTAACGGCGGAGGATAATGATGAATACTCTGAGTGCGAAATTGTTAACACTGATGACTGCTTCGTCGTTAACTCTGTTGAGCGCCTGTGGAGGAGGCGGTGGTTCAGAGGCTAGTGTAGGTAATAAGCAAATGGTGTCTAAATCATTTACAGTTAGTTTGACAAGCGTTGATGTCACTCGAACTAGCAATGGGGATAAAGTAGCCGTAGACACCAGTGGAATCAGCAGTGGGATGCTCACTCTGAATTCAGTAAGATCGAAATTTTCTTCCGATTAACGGCCCGCTAAAAACGTTGCGTTGCAAGCGCGGCAGCCTTCCAACTGGCTACGGCCGGACGGTCACGCCCTTGCTTTTCAGGAACTGTTCTATTCTGGCCGCGTTCTCCGTGTCGCCGCCGCTTTTGAGCATCAGGCGGATGAGCCGCCAGGCCGAGTAGTTTTGGGGAAACTCCCTGGTCATTTCGAGCAGGGTCGCATACGCCCTGTCCGCATCTCCCCAGGCCAGGTACAGCCGCACCAGTTCGAGCGAGATGCGCTGACGGATGTATAGCGGGGATTCGGCGGTTGTCCGTCTGGCCGCGAGCAGGTGTCTTTCCGCTTTCCGGTAATCCTTCCGCGCCATTGCCATCCGGGCCCGGAGCAGGCTGGCCTGGTAGGCGAGGGCCGGTTTCTTTGCAAGTTCGTCGGCAAGCCTTCCAGCCGCGGCCGGGTTGCCCTTTCTCAGCTCTATGAGGCCGAGAAACAGAAGGGTGTGCCGGTATGCTCCGAACTTGTCCGCCACCTTTAGAAACGCCTTTTTCGCTTCATCGAGCCGGCCGAGGAAGAAGAGGGCGTAGCCCCGGTTGTAGCCCAGCATGGCCACGTCCTCGGTGCGGACCGCAATCCTCATTCCCCTGTCGATGGCGGTCAGCGCCTCTTCGAGACGGCCGTTGTCGATCAGGGATGCGGCCAGGTTGTTCCAGGCCCTGGCCGTGTCCGCGCCCCGTTTTATGTTGCTGCCCCAGAACTCCGGGGTGGCGCTCCATTCCAGGTTTCTCTGCACGGTCCAGAATGAGAACAGGGCGATGACCGCGACAAGCACCGGGGCGAGCTTTCGGAGGCGGACGGCGGCGTTTTCCGGCCGGGGCAGAAAGATGAGCGGCAGAAAGACCGTTGGCAGGTAGAGGCGGTGGATGAATGCCAGTTCCAGGTTGACGAAACTCGCCTCGATGGCGTGGCCGGTGAAGTAGAAGAGCACGGCCAGGGCCGCGAGCGGCCTTTTTTTTCTGATGTAAACGGCCCAGGCGATGGCTGCGGCCATGGCGGAAAGCCCGGCCGTGGTGGTCCAGGGGGCGAGAAGGCCGCGGGATGGGGCGATGCCGTAGGTGAGATGCAGCCTGGAGGGCAGGGGCATAAGGACCAGGCCCAGATAATGCCAGAGGACGCGCCACTGGGTCATGACCCGTTCCACGGGGGAAAACCCCCGCTCCGGGTAGGGCGCGGTCAGGTCCGGCAGCCGGCCGCCGTTCATAAAAAAACCGGTGCCGGCTGCGGCGGCGAGGAACGCGGCCAGGACCGGCCAGCTTTTTTTCGTCTTTTCGGGAAAGAGGCAGAAGTCGATGACGAGCAGGGCTGCGGGCAGGGAAAGGATTATCTCCTTGCAGCCCAGCCCGAGCAGGAAGAAGATGGCGATGGCAGCCGTTGCCGGACCTGCCGGTACCCGCTCCCTGCGCCGCAGGAGGTGGACGAGGATGGCCAGGAGGTAGAACATGGCCGCAAGCGAGGTCATCCGCTGGACGATGTAGGTCACCGCCTGGGTCTGCACCGGGTTTACGGCCCACAGGGCCGCGCCGTAGAAGCTCCACGAGGTCCGTTCCCCGTTGCCTGTGGGCACGAGAGTGTTTTTCCGGCCGGCAACAGCGAAGAGCTGCAGGAACACCGCGTAGAGGATGATGCTGTTTGCCGCGTGAATGGCCGTGTTCACCAGATGATAGCCAGTGGGGTTCATCCTGCCCGCGAGATGGTTCAGGGCAAAGGTGAGCAGGGCGAGCGGCCGGGTCCGCGACACCTCGGACGAAAAGACCCGTCCGAGGTCGCGCAGGTTCTCCGGGTGCACGGCCTGGTTGAAGACGATGTTGGGCAGGTCGTCGAAGACGAAGTCGGCGTCCAGCGCGGGATAGTAGGCCAGGGCGGCGAAGGCCGCGAGCAGCAGCGGCGCGGCCAGCCGGTTATGCCATCCTTCCGCCGTCTCCATCATCCGCCCCGCATCACGCTCATCAGGTTCCAGATGGGCAGGAAGATGGACAGGGCGATGAAGGCCACCATGATCCCGAGGAACAGGAGCAGGAATGGTTCTATCAGGGTGGCCAGGTTCCTGATGGTGTAATCGGTGTCCATGTCATAGTAGTCGGCGACCTTGGCCATCATGGTGTCGATCTGGCCCGATTCCTCGCCGATGGCCAGCATCTGCGAAACCATCTCCGGAAAGATCGAATGGCGGCTGAAGGCGGTGAACAGGTCGGAGCCCTCGCGGACCTCGTCGGTTATCTGCCGCAGTTTTTCCATGAGCACCATGTTGTCGAGCGCCGCGGACGACAGGGTCAGGGTCTTGATGATGTCGATGCCGCTCTTGGTCAAAAGGGCAAAAACCCGGCAGAAGCGGGACATGTATATCTTGAGGGCCAGTTCCCCGAACACCGGCACCCGGAGGACCAGACGGTCGAGGACCATGCGGATCGCCGGCCGCTTGCGCAGTTCCCGGAACCCGAAGATCGCGATGAGGACGGCCGCCAGTATCGCCTTGTAATGGGATGCGAAGAAACCGCTGACCGCAAGCAGCATCCTGGTGGGAAGCGGCAGGGGAACCTTTGATGCGGCGTAGAGCTGGGCGAACTTCGGCACCACGAAGCTCATTAGGATGAAGACCGCGATGAAGATGGCGCTGACCACGATCTTGGGGTACCTGGTGGCGGATTTTATCTTTTCCTGCACCGCCTTTTCGTTTTCGAGCAGCTCGGCCAGGTAGATGAAGGCGTTGTCCAGGTTGCCGGACTCCTCGCCGATGGTGATCACGTTTATGAAGAGCTGGCTGAATATGGCCGGGTAGGCGGCCATGGCCTCGTGCAGGCTGGCGCCGCCCTCGATGGCCAGGGCGATGTCCTCGACGGCGGCCCTGAGAGCCGGGTTCCCGGTCTGGCGGCCCATGATATCGAGGCTTTTCAGGATCGGCACCCCGGCCGCTATCATGGTCGCGATCTGGCGGGTAAAGAGGATCAGATCGTCGGTCCGCACCCCGCGGATACGGTCGAGCAGGCCCGGTTCCGCATCCCTGGCCGTTTCCCTGCCGTCGGCCTCGATGCTCACCGGGATCAGCCCCTGGGCCGTGAGCCATTCTTCCACCTGGGCCGCCACATCGGCGCTGTGGTAGCCGGTGCGCATCCGGCCGGAGCCGTCTATGGCCTCGAAACGGAACTGCGCCACCTCAGCCCTCCATGGTAACCCGCATCACCTCGTCGAGGGAGGTTACGCCTGCCAGCACCTTTTCTGTTCCGGCCCGGCGCAGGTTTATCATCCCCTCTTCCAGGGCGGCGCGCTGGATCACCGGGCTTGCGGTCCGCTCCATTATCAGTTCCTCGATCCTGCGGCTGACCTCCAGGGTCTCATAGATGGCGATCCGGCCGCTGTAGCCGGTGTTGTCGCATGCGGAACAGCCTGTCGGCCGGTAGAACACCCGTTCCGGATCGTGGTCGAGCCCCAGCTCTTCCTGCACGGCCCGTGACGGTTTGAATGGTTCCCGGCACTGGCGGCAAAGGAGGCGCACCAGTCTCTGGGCCACCACCATTCCCAGGGACGAGGCTATAAGGAAAGGCGGGATCCCCATGTCCACGAGCCTGGTTATGGTTGATGCGGCGTCGTTGGTGTGCAGGGTGGATAAAACCAGGTGGCCCGTGAGGGCGGCCTGGATGGCGATCTCCGCGGTATCGAGATCGCGGATCTCGCCGATCATGATGATGTCCGGGTCCTGCCGCAGGATGGAGCGCAGGGCGTTGGGAAAGGTGAGGTCGGTGCGGGGGTTCACCTGCACCTGGTTCACGCCGGGAAGTTCGTATTCCACCGGGTCCTCGACGGTGACGATGTTGCGTTTCACCGAGTTTATGTGGTTCATGGCCGCGTACAGGGTGGTGGTC
>JALWTY010000099.1 GCA_026993265.1 Desulfobacterales bacterium | reverse complement strand
AGGTTTATGGTCTTCGAGACCGCGGTGTGGTTGAAGGCCTGGCAGGCCTCGAGGATGCGGATCTGCTGGAAGGGGGGGATGTTGTGGGCGGTCTGCTCCGCGACCCAGTCGAGCTTTTCCTTTGAATAGCTGTAGAACTCGAGCGGCACGAGGGTGAAGTCGAGCCAGGAGTCGTCCAGATCCTTGACCTTGCGGGTCTGAATCATGGAGAAATAGGGCTCCACTCCGGTACAGGCCACCCGCAGGAGCTGGGAAATGGAGCCGGTGGGCGCCTGGGATGTGGTGACCGAGTTGTAGAGGCCGCCGTTCTCGTAGATGAAGGCAAAGATACGGTCCACCCGCTCCTCCCACTTTTCGGCCTGGTCGAACTCGGCGCAGACGAAACGTTTCGCCTCTTCCTCAAGGCGCTGGCAGTAGTCCTTGCGCCACTCGCGCGGTTTGAGCTCGTTGCCGTTCTCCCGGGCGAATTCACCGTAGTCCATGCTGCCCTGCATGCTGCCCAGCATGAGCGCAAGCTGGGTAGCCTTGGCGAAACGCGGCGCGGCCTCGGGATCGGCGTAGGATATGCCGAAGTGGTTCATGGCCTGGTGCAGGGCGGTGAAGCCGATGCCGATGGGCCGGAACTTGAGGGTGTTTTTCCTGATCCGCTCGATGGGTGGGAACCCGCCCAGGTCGAGGATCTCGTTGCCGGCAATGGCCGCGAGCCTGGCCGCCTCGTACACCATGCCGAGATAGGCGTCGAAATCGTCGGTGCCGAGGCATTTCTTCAGGTTGACGGTGAGCAGGTTGCAGGCAGTGTCCTTGGTGGAGAGATACTCTCCGCAGGGATTAGAGAACACCGGGTTGTACTTCTCCGGCACCGGCGTGTTCTTGAGGCTTTTCGCGGTAAAGAGCAGGCCCGGGTCGCCCGATTTCCAGATGTATCTGGCAACGAGCCCCAGAAGCTTCTCATCCTTCCAGAAGTCGTCGCTGGTGATGTTGAGGGAAACGTTACAGCCGGTGTACTTGCCGGGGTTGTCGCCCTTGAAGGTGATGAACTCCTCCACGTCCTTGATGTCCCAGTCGGCCTGGATCATCAGGGCGCCGCGGCGCTTGCCGCCCTGGCTGATGCGGGCGGAGAGGTGGGAAAAGCCCTTGGCGAACGACACCGGCCCTGAAGCAAGCCCCTGACCGTTGTCCACCATCGAGCCCTTGGGCCTGAGCTTTGAGACGTCGATGCCGCCGCCGCCCGCGTGCTGGAAGATGGTGACCAGGTCTCTTTCCATATCGAAGATGGCCTCGGTGGAATCCTCTACCGTGCCCAGGGGATAGCAGGAATAGAACCCCTGGCGGCAGGTGTAGCGGTTACCGCCGTTCATGAGAAAGGGGGTGGCGGTTATGAAGAGGCGCTCCCGCAGGGCCGGGCCGACTTCGGGATGACGGAACTCGGCGCTGACCCGGTCGAGCACCGCGTCGAGGTTCTCTTCCATCGGCACACCGGTGGCCGGGTCGCGGACACTGTAACGGGCCTGAATAAGGTACTTCTCAAAACGGTCCCATTCCCTGACCGCGTCCTCGTGGCTGATCGGCAACTCCATCTTTTTCCCCTTTTTCACTTGATTGTTTACGGCTTCCAAAAATCCCCCAAAAACACATCATGATGTGGGGGAGGGATTGTCATCATACAACATGTGGTGCTGAACAGGGGAGAATTTTTTGAGCGGTAACGATAATTCTTATTACCGTCCGCGGCCGGCGGCGGGAAGACGGACGATGAAGGTGGTGCCCCGGCCGGGAACGCTTTGCGCGGTGATCTCGCCTCCGTGGCGTTCGACAATCCTCTCGCAGGTGGAAAGGCCGATCCCGGCCCCGTCACCGCTTGCGCCAAGCCGGACAAAGGGCAGGAATATCCGGGAGAGTTCATCCTCCTCAAAGCCGACGCCGTTGTCGATCACCCTGACCTCGCACATCCGGTCTCCCAAAAGCTCGCTCTCAACCCGCACCATGGGGGCCACCCCTTCCCGGTGATACTTGATCGCGTTGGAAATAATATTCTGAAAAAGCTGGTAGAGCTGAAGACGGTCGCCCACCAGGCGGTGTTCCACCGCGATCTCGACCCGGCCGCCGTGCTTCTCTATCAGACCGGAAAGATCGCCCACAACCTCGCCGATGACCGCGGCAAGCTCCACATCCTCGAAATCCCCGCCCCCGGACGCGACCCTGGCCAGGGCGAAAAGGCCGTCGATGAAGTGCTGGAGCTTGTCTCCGGTCCGGATTATCCGGTCGAGGAAATCGCGGCCGCGGTCGTCGAGCCGGTCGAAATATCCCTTTTTCAACTTGGCGGCAAAGGCGCATATCAGGACCAGCGGCTCTTTCAGATCATGGGAGACAGCGTGGGCGAAACGCTCAAGCTCCTCGTTTGAGCGTTTAAGGGATTCGGTGAGCTCGACCAGCTCCCTGGCCATGCGGCGGCGGCGCCGGACCTCGTCGCGCAGCCTTTCGTTGGCGCGGACCAGCTCCTCGGTGCGCTCGTCCACCATGTCCTCGAGCCAGTCACGGTATTCCTCCAGTTCCTCCTCGACCTCCTTCAGCTCGCTGATGTCCCACATCACTCCATCCGCGACCGGGCCGCCCTCGTCCTCGCAGACCCTGGATGCGCGGTCATGGACCCAACGCCAGCCCCTGGCGGTCTTTATCCGGTAACGCAGGTCAAAGGGCACGCCCTGCTCGAAAAGCCTGCGGTAGGTCTCGAACACCCATTCCCGGTCGTCGGGATAGACCAGGGTAAAGCGGTCCTTTCCCGCCAGCTCTCCGGCCGGCATGCCGAACAGTTTTTCCGCGTTGGGACTGATGTAGACAAGTCTGCCGTCGGCCAGGCCGCGCCAGGTGACCGCAGGCAGATTCTCGATCAGGCTGCGGTACTTTCTCTCGCTTCTCGCCACCGCGTCCTCGGCCTGTTTTTTCTCGGTCACGTCCTGAAGAAGCACGACTACCCCGCCGCCATGTTCGTCCAGGGGCAGCCCGGCGCCGTACATGACAAAACGCCGGGGCGTCCCGTCCGCGGCGCGGATCTTTTCCGGACCGAGACAGGCCTCGATGTGAAAAGAGGTGTCCCCGCCAGAGGTACCGCAGGGGCAGCGCTCGCACAGCCCGGAACCGAGCAGTTCCCGGCACTCCCGGCCAATCACACTGCCGCGGGCCATGGAAAAGAGATCGCAGAAGGCCTGGTTGCAGTCGACTATGCGGCAGGAGGAGTCCATGACAAAGGCGGCGTCGGCAAGGGAGCGGAACAGGGTCAGGTAGCGGCGGCGCTCACGCACGAACTGCCGCCTTGCCTCACGGGCACGCCCGCGCATGACCGCGTTCTCTTCCTGCTGCCAGAGCTGCGCGACGGCGGCCCCAAGGGCGGCCGCGCCAGGACCAAAGCCGCCCTCCGTCAGGGCCTGGACAAGGGTGGAGAGGAGCAGGGAGACGGGAGGCCCGTCCGCGGCGATATCCCGGAAACGGAAAAGAAGGCGGGAGACAGGAGACGGGGCCGGCGGCTCCCCCCGGCCCTTTTCAAGAAGCTCGATGGCCACGGCCGCGGCCGGAACAAGGGAATCAACCCCGGGGACTGTTCCGGAAACGGCGGCAATGGCTCCGCGCCAAATACCGGCCAGGGCGGCCGGATCAATGCCTTTTTCTCTTCCTCCCTCCCCGTTTTTCACGCTTCCTCTCCCTGATCCTGATCTCGAAGGGAACGAGATCCAGCCCCAAGCCGTCCCGCAACCGGTTTGCGAGATAGCGGCGGTAGGAGAAATGGACCGCGTCCGGGTAGTTTACAAAGAGAAGAAAGGCCGGCGGCCTTATACCAACCTGGGTGGCGTAGAAGAACTTCAGCCGCCTGCCGCGGAAGAGCGGCGGGGAATGGTCCTCCACCGCCCTCTTCACTATCCGGTTGAGCTCTCCGGTACCGAACCGCATCCTCGCCTGGGCCGCCATCCGGGCAACCAGCGGCAGAATGCGGCCGCAGCCCGAGCCGGTGAGGGCCGAGGTCTTGAGCACCGGGGCGTAGCCGACAAAACGTATCTGCCGCTCCACCTCGTCCATGACCAAGGACTTTTTCCTGCGGTCCCCGGACAGGAGATCCCACTTGTTGATTATAACAAGACAGCCGCGGCCGCGGTCCAGGGCGTAGCCGATTATTTTTGCGTCCTGCTCGGCGATGCCCTCGCCCGCGTCGATGAGCACCAGGGCGACGTCGCTCTCCTCGATGGCCTTGAGCGCCCGGATGACGCTGAACTTCTCGAGTTTCCGCCGCACCTTGCCCTTGCGGCGGATGCCGGCGGTGTCGATGAGGCGGTATTTTTTTCCTTCGGTCTCGAGCAGGGTGTCGACCGAATCGCGGGTGGTGCCGGGCATGTCCGAGACCACCATCCGCTCCGCTCCCACCAGCCGGTTGACCAGGGACGACTTGCCCACGTTGGGCCGCCCGATGACCGCGATCCTGATCTCGTCGTCGCGGCCGCCGTCGGCCTGAAGCGGCGCGGCAAGGGTCTCGCACAGCTCGTCGAGAAAACGCCTGACCCCGTAGCCGTGGGCCGAGGAAACCGGCCGCAGCTCAAAAGCACCGAGCTCGTAGAAGGGCGCGAGCGCTGCGGCCTCCATCTCGGCGCTGTCCACCTTGTTGACCAGGATCCAGACCGGCTTCTCGATACGACGGAGCCAGTCGGCGATCCTCGCGTCCTCGCTGCTCACCCCTTCGCGGCCGTCCACCATGAAAAGGACCACGTCCGCGTCCTCGGCGGCGCGCATGGCCTGGCTGCGCATCCGGTCGGTAACGCTCTTGCGCAGCGCGGCCGAGGACTCGTCGGGAAAGGCCTTGCGGGTGACGATTACGTCCTCTGCCTCCTCGGGCTCGATACCCCCGGTGTCGACGAGGATGAAGGCCCGGTTCCGCCAGCGGACCTGGCCGTAATGGCGGTCGCGGGTGACGCCGGGGGTGTCGTCCACTATGGCCTTGCGGCTGCCGGTGACGCGGTTGAAAAAGGAGGACTTGCCCACGTTGGGCCGCCCGACCAGCGCCACAACCGGCATCCTTCCCCCTCCCGAGGCAACCGCTGCCTCATCGGTCATCTCGTCCATCCCTTCCTCCGTCCGCGTTCTCTCAGCTCTTCCACCAGGGCCGCGAGCGCGGGGAATTTCTCATCGCATTCGGCCAGCAGCCGGTCAAGGCCGTCCAGGGCCGGGGCCATGTAACGCCTGAACCGCTCCCTGCCGCCGCGGGCCAGTTTCGCAAACGCGCCCAGCGCCTGCATGAGGCGCTGGATGGCGAGGAAACGATATTCCCGGCCGAAGCGGGAAGAATCAATATCGCAGATCGCGGCCAGGGTATCAAGATAAAGCGTGCGGAGCTCCTTTCTGAGCCCGTCCGGCATGGACACGTAGGGATCGTTCAGCAGCGAGGCGAGATCATAGGCGGCAGGACCGGTTCTGCCGCCCTGGAAGTCGATGAAGAGGTGGCGGTCCGCGGGGCCGACGACGATGTTGCGGCTCTGGAAGTCCCGGTGCATGAAGAGAAGCGGCCCGGCGCCTGCGGCCAGGTCTGCCAGACGGACGAAATCGTCCTCCAGGCGCGGATCAATAGCAGCAATTCCGGCCTCTCCGCGGACAAACTCTTCGAGAAAGTAGCGCGATTCCTTCTCGAGCATCACCTCCCGGCCATATAACGGCTCCTGCCAGCACCAGGCGGAATCGAAATCACGGGCCGCGGCCGTCTGCATGCGGGCGAGATCCGCCGCCACCCGGCGGTATATGGCGGTCACCCGCCGGGAGAACCCCTCGGCCCGGACGATATCATGAAGGAGGAATGTTCCCCCGTCTTCGCATACGGCCGCGCCGCTTGCGGGATCAAAAAAATATATCTCCGGCACCGGGCACCCCTGCCGGGCAAGATGGCGGCCTATCCTGAAAAACGCCCTGGCCTCGGCCAGGCCTGCCGGGTTTCCGGGATCGGGCAGGACCACGATCCTGCCGTTTCCGGCACGGAAAAACCGCCGGCCCGAGCCGTCTGGAGAGAGCGGCGAAAGCGATGCGGCCGGGCCAAGGACGCGGGCGAGAAAGGCCTTCTCGGCGGCGGCAAGGACAAAGGCCGCCATCAGCGTCCCCCTCCGGGCCCGGCCGCGACCACGGTATCGCGGACCGTTTCCCCGTCCCCGACGACCGCGCCGTCCCATACCACCGAACGGATCAACCGGCTGCCCGTCCCCACCCGGGCGCAGGCGCCCACCACGGCCCAGTCGTCAAAAACAGCGTCAGGCGCGATGCAGGCGGAGGGATCGACGATGAACGGCGAGTCCGGGGGGGGCTCCCCGGCCCGGCCGCGGATGATATCTCCGTGCAGGGCCAGGTAGTCGCCGATGGTGCCCATGTCGCGCCAGTACACCTCTTCTCCGGCATCCCAGACGGATATCCCGTCCGGAAGGTTCATATAGTGGTCGATGATGTCGCGGAAACGGTCCGGCGCGATCGGTTCGAGCAGTTCCGGCTCCACCACCTG
>JALWTY010000098.1 GCA_026993265.1 Desulfobacterales bacterium | reverse complement strand
GGTCAGCATCATGGTATGGCCGAGCATCACCAGGAACAGGAGTCGAGCCGCCCGGGACGAGGCCACCAGGCGAATACACCTCCAGGCCCACCACAGGGCGGCCAGGCCGAGCAGGACGTTGAGCAGGCGCAAATAGACGAGATCCCACTCCGGCCGGGGGTTGAGGGCCAGGAGCCTGCCCATAACGATAAAATAGAGGTTGGGGACATGGGTGACCAGCCCGTAGGCGTAGGACGCCGGGGAGTCCTGCGGCGGCAGCCAGGAACGCGAAAACAGCCGCACCATACCGAACCAGGTATCCTCGTCGGGAAAGACATGGGCGCGGATACGGACGGCGAAAAAGACCGCCCGGGCCGCAAACCAGGCCATGAGCAACAAACAGATCCCCTGCTCGGCGCGGTGATGTTGGTTGTTATGATGAGCCACGGTCATTCATAATGTTGGGGGTAAGCTTGCGTGTGTAACAACACGCATAGAAGTACAGTTTCCCATCATCCGCAAGAAAAAACAACCCCCGCTGCGGCCGGGCTTTGGCAAAATCACCAAAGCGTGATATAGTCAGGCCCCATGAGCATGATTCACGAAGGGGCGCAGTTTCTCCGCGAGATCTACGAGCGCCGCAAACAGATTTACGACCTGACCAAGCGGGATTTCGCCGACCGCTACACCGGCTCCCTCCTCGGCCTGGTCTGGGCCTTTCTCGAACCCCTGGCCATGATGGGTATCATGTGGGGGGTCTTCAGCCTCGGGCTCAAGGTGCGGCCCACCGGCAATGTGCCTTTTATCGCCTATCTCTTCACCGGCATGACCGCCTATAATTTCTTTGCCGACATGGCCGGGGCCAGCGCCGGGGTGATCCGCGCTTACTCCTTTCTGGTCAAAAAGGTGAAATTCCGGGTCGCGATCCTGCCCATTGTCAAACTCAACTCCGCCCTCATGGTCCACGCCATCTTCCTGGGTATCGTCATGGTGGTCATTCTCGTCAGCGGGGTCCGGCCGAGCTGGTACTGGCTGCAGACCATCTATTACACCGGCGCCCTGCTCTGCTTCCTTATCGGCCTGGGCTGGCTGCTCTCCTCCATCGGGGTCTTTGTCCGCGATATCGACAACGTGGTGCAGATCCTCATCACCTTCGGCTTCTGGCTCACCCCCATTTTCTGGGACAAGAGCATGATCCCGGACCCCTATCAGCGCTTCCTCTATCTCAATCCCATGTACTATATCGTCCAGGGCTACCGGGACAGCTTCCTCTACCACGTCCCCCTCTGGCAGCGGCCGGTGCCGGCCCTCTATTTCTGGGGGCTGACCAGCCTCACCCTCCTGGCCGGGATCACGGTGTTCAAGAAGTTGCGCCCCCATTTCGCCGACGTCCTCTAAACACTCTCTAAATGTTACCCGCTACGGTTCCATGTGGATCTCTTGCGCGCCCGTGCCCGCCGGGGCGAGGGCGGACACATAGGTCCGCCCCTACGGGTGCGGTGGGGCATTTCCTGTATGCTGTCGGCCGGACGCTTCGTTGGGCACGGACGCCGTAGGGGCGATTCGCGAATCGCCCCTACTGGAAC
>JALWTY010000097.1 GCA_026993265.1 Desulfobacterales bacterium | reverse complement strand
TGCCGCCTGGGAGAAACCGAACAGGATCAGGGCGGCGACGTTGTCCACCGCCACCACCTGAAGAATGGTGGAGGAAAGGCGGCCGGTGGCCTTCAGTTCCGAAATCACGTGCATGGTCGCGGCCGGGGCCGTGGCCACGCTGATGGCGGCGAGCAGCAGGGCGGCCACGGCCGCCGATTCGTTCCCGTCCCTGGGGGCGCCGCCCAAGGCGGATACGGCATATACGGCCAGGCCGACAAAGGCCGCGGCAAGCGCTATCTCGAGAAACCCCACGCTCAGAACCAGCCTTGCCCGGGAGGCTATCCGCCTGAACTCGAGATGTTCGCCGATGCCGAATGAAATAAGCATCAGGGCGAGCTGGTTGAAGTGTTCCAGCCGGTCGCCGATCACCTGCGGGTTGACCAGGTCGAACCCCATCGGACCGAGAAGGATGCCCGCGGCAATGTAGCCGGTGACCGCGGGCAGGCGGAGCATTTTTCCGATCCTGGCGGCAAAGAAGCCGCAGGCGAGAATTATGGCAAGAGCAAGAGAGGTTTCCATGTCACTATACAGGCTGCGGGGGCAGAGGGTGCCGGAGGCGGCTGGAGATGGCGTGGGCGAAGGAAGGGAGGCGTATTATTCCTTGCCTCATCTGCGCTCGCTGCGTTTTTCAACGGGCCGCCAATCCGCCGGTTCGCCTTCAGGCGCGGCCGTGCCGGTGGCCTCCTTGATTTTCTTTAGAAAAACATGCCCGTATTTTTCCATCTTGTGGGCGCCTACTCCGGTTATGGACAGCATTTCCTCTTCCGTGCTGGGGAGTTTCGCCGCCATCTCCACAAGGCTCTTGTTGCCGAACACGACAAACGGCGGCACGTTTTCCGCGTCGGCGACTTCCTTCCTCAGGCCGCGCAGGGCTTCGTAAACGTCCCGGTCATACTCCCCCGGCGGCGAGGTTGTCTTTCTTTCAGTCTGCCTCCGCGGCCGGGCCATTTCCACTTTTATTTCGCCCCGCAGAAGCGGGGTCGCTGCCGGAGTCAGCTTCAGGACAGAGTATTTTTCCTCGTCCTGGAACAGGTATCCGTGGTGAATCAGATGGCGCAGCAGGGCGGCCCAGAACTCCTTTGGCCGGTCCGCGCCGATGCCCCAGGTGGAAAGGCGGTGGTGGCCCGCGGCCATTATCCGCTTGTTCTTCGAGCCCCTGAGCACGTCGATGACGTACATCAGCCCGAACCCCTGCCGCAGCCGGTAGACGCAGGAGAGCGCCTTGCGCGCCTCCTCGGTCACGTCCTCGGCCTCGGGCGGATCGAGGCAGACGTCGCAGTTGCCGCAAGGCGCCTCCAGCTTCTCGCCGAAATAGCCGAGCAGGATGCGCCGCCGGCAGCTCGACGCCTCGCCGTAGGCGGCCATGGCCGAGAGTTTGTGGATCTCTATTCTTTTCCTTTCCTCGTTTCTGCCCTGCTCGATCAGCCCCCTGGCCAAGGCCAGGTCCTGGTAGCCGAAAAGCAGGAGCGCGGTGGCGGGCAGGCCGTCGCGTCCGGCGCGGCCGGTTTCCTGGTAATAGCTCTCGATGTTTTTCGGCACGTCGAAGTGGACCACGAACCTTACGTCCGGCTTGTCGATGCCCATGCCAAAGGCCACGGTCGCCACCACGATGCTGATATCGTCCTTCAGGAAGGCGTCCTGGGTCTGCTGCCGCTCCCGGTTGCCCAGCCCGGCGTGGTAGGCGGCGGCCCGGAATCCTTCCTTGGCGAGCCGGGCGCATATCTGTTCCACCCGTTTGCGGCTCGCGGCGTAGACGATGCCGGATTCGTCCCTCCGGGTGGCGAGAAAACGGAGGAGCTGCTCCATGGGGCGTTCCTTCATCTCCACCAGGTAGCGGATGTTGGGGCGGTCGTAGCCGGTGGAGAAGACTTTCGCCCCGGCGAGCCCCAGGCGCCGGACGATGTCGTTTCTGGTCTGGCGGGCCGCAGTGGCGGTGAGGGCGACGAGCGGCACCTCCGGGAAGATCTGCCGCAGCCGTCCCAGCTTGAGGTATTCGGGGCGGAAATCGTGGCCCCACTGGGAGACGCAATGGGCCTCGTCGATGGCGAAGAGGCTGATCTCCACCTCCCTGAGCCGGGCTGTGAAGTTGTCGCTCATCAGCCGTTCCGGGGCGATGTAGAGGAGGTCGAGCTCGCCTGCGTGGAAACGGGCCAGGGTCTGGCGGGCCGCAGCCGCGGAAAGTGATGAGTTGTAGCAGGCGGCGTTGACGCCGTTGGCGGTGAGGGCGTCAACCTGGTCCTTCATCAGGGATATCAGCGGCGACACCACGATGCCGCAGCCGGGGCGGACCATGGCCGGAATCTGGTAGCAGAGCGATTTGCCGCCGCCGGTGGGCATGAGCACCAGGGCGCTCTCCCCCCGGACAAGCGTTTCGATCACTTCCCGCTGGGCCGGGCGGAACTCCCGGTAACCGAAGACTTTTTCGAGAATATCCTCAGGCGCTGTGCCCATCTGCGGCCTCCGGCAGACTTATTACAAATACCGAACCGTTTCCCGGCTCGGACTCGGCCCATACCCTGCCGCCGTGCTCCTCCACCGCGTGTTTGACGATGGCCAGCCCCAGGCCGGTGCCGCCGTGCCTGCGGCTCCTGGAACGGTCGGCCCGGTAGAAACGCTCGAAGATCCGATCGAGATCGGCAGGGGCGATGCCTTCCCCCCCGTCCCTGACCGCGATCTCCACCCCGCCTGCGCGCCTCTTCGCCGTGACCCGGATCGTTCCACCTTCCGGCCCGTACTTGACCGCGTTGTCCACCAGGTTGGCGAGCGCCCGGGTCATCATGCCGAAATCCACCCGGAGCCGCGCCGCCATGTCGCCGTCGCTCCGGACCTTGACGTTGTATGCGGCGATGCGTTCTGCGCACAGGTTCAGGGCCTCGCCGACCAGTTCGTCCACCCGGCGTGTCTCCATCGCCGCCTCGTCGATCCCGGCGCTTTCGAGGCGGGAGAGGGCCAGGATGTCGTCAACCAGATCATGGAGGCGGCCGGCCTGGCGGCGGATCATGGCGAGGAACCGGTCCCGGCTCGTTTCGTCCATGTCGGGATCGCCGTCTATGGTCTCCACCGCGCCGATGATCGCGGTGATCGGCGTTTTCAGCTCGTGGGAGACGTTGGCCACGAACTCGCGCCGCATGCCTTCCAGCCTGAGCAGCGAGGTGACGTCGCGCATCACCAGGACCGCGAGCCGGTCTCCTCCGGCCGGGTCGGCCAGCGGCGAACCCACCACCTGCAGCCGCCGCTCACCGTCGGAGGAGTTTATCGTCACCGTGCCCTCGACCACGGTTGCCGATTCAAGGGTGTCGCGGCTCAGGGACAGCAGGGTGGTGTTGCGGATGGTCTCGAGGATGGAGCGGCCGGCGAGATCCTCGCCCGCGCGGCCGAGAAACCTGGCCGCGGCCGGGTTGGCCTGGCGGATGATCTCGTCCCGGCCGATTATCAGCACTCCTTCGGTCATGCTGGCGAACAGGGTCTCCAGTTTCTGGTGCTGGAGCCTGAGATCGCTGATCCTGGCCGCGAGGTTTTCGGCCATGGCGTTGAAGGCCCGGCTGACCATCATGGTTTCCCTGGTCCTGCCCGCCGGCACCCGGCCGGAAAGGTCGCCGCGGCCGAAACGCTCCGCGGCCATGGCTATTCTTTCCAGTGGGGCTGAGAGATTTTTTGCCACCGCCGCGACAGTTATACCGCCCAGACCGGCCACCAGGAGCACGGCCAAGATCAGATACCTCCGCAGCCGCGCTATCTGTTCCTCTATCTCCCGCATGGGCATGGCCAGCCGCAGCACCCACGGTTTTTCCCCTGACGGGGCGGGAAAGGCGCGGGCCACGTAGAGAAGATCGCGGCCCAGGGTGGTGCTGAAACGGATGCGGGAACCTGTTCCGCGGCTGACGGCCTCCATGACCTCGGGCCTGGCGCCATGGTTTTCCATCCGGGACGGGTCCTTTTCGCTGTCAAGGATCACGGTTCCGTCCCCGGATATCACCGTCACCCTTGCGCCGGTGGCCGCGGCCGCGGCCGCCAGGGCGGTGAACTCGTCCTTTCGTCCTTCACGCAGCATGGCGGTGACCGGCTGGGCCGCGACCGCGCACCTGGCCGCGAGATCCTCCTTCATCCTCCTGACGTAGGATGTGCGCATCCAGTGGCTGCCGATTGCGTACATGGCCGCGGCCGCGGCCATGAGTACGAGCATCATGCCGGTGAATATGTGGACGAATATGGAGCGCGGCCTGGTCATGTTCCTGCAATCCGTGATGGCTGCCGTCGGCGCGCATGAAGGTTCTAAAGAAAACCTGAAGGAACGCTAACGGTTTCCTAATATTCACTTGCTAGCATGGCCATCAAGAAGATGAACCATGCCCTAATAGCCCGTTGAAAAACTACTGCGCTCGCTACGTTTTTCAACGGGCTGCTAAAAGGAGGTGCCGTTGAAATGTTCAACATACGTAAATTGAGCGTCATTGTCATCACCGGCGTTGCTTTTCTCCTGGCTGCCCCGGCCGGAGCCAGGATCATAAACGGCGCTGGCGCGACCTTTCCCTATCCCGTCTACGGCAAATGGGCCTACATGTACAACCGCGCCACCGGAGCGCGGGTGAACTACCAGTCCATCGGCTCAGGCGGCGGCGTGCGGCAGATACGGGCCCGCACCGTGGATTTCGGCGCTTCCGACGCTCCCCTGAAACCGGCTGAGCTTGCCCGCTGGGGGCTTTTCCAGTTCCCGATGATCATGGGCGGGGTGGTGCCGGTGGTAAACCTGAAGGGCGTAGCCGTAAACAGACTCGTTCTCTCCGGGGAACTGCTCGCCGACATCTTTCTCGGCCGGGTAAAGAAATGGAACGATCCCCGCATAAGGGCGCTCAACCCCGGGCTGAAACTCCCCGGCCGGGCCATCACCGTGGTTCACCGGGCCGACGGTTCCGGCACCACCTGGATTTTTACCAATTACCTCGCCAAGGTGAGCCGGGACTGGAAGGAAAAGGTCGGCAGCGCCAAGGCCGTGGCCTGGCCCGCCGGCATCGGCGGCAAGGGCAACGAGGGCGTGGCCAGCTTTGTCCGCAAGGTGTCCGGTTCGCTGGGCTATGTGGAATACGCCTACGCCTTGCAGAACCGGATGGCCACGGCCAGACTCGTAAACCGCGAAGGCGTGGCAGTGGCTCCGACCGCGGAGAGTTTTCAGGCTGCCGCCGCTGGCGCTGACTGGGAAAAAACCGAGGGGTTCTACATGGTTCTGACCGACCAGCCCGGAAAGCTTTCCTGGCCCATAACCGGAGCATCATTCATCCTCATGCACAGAAGACAGGCGCGGCCGGAACGGGCCCTTGCCGCCTTGCGTTTCTTTGATTGGTGCTACCGAAACGGCACCAAGGCGGCGATGGAGCTTGACTACGTGCCCATGCCCGAAGAGGTGGTCAGGATGGTCGAGGCGGCCTGGGAGAAGGAGATAAGGACGGTGGACGGCGGCAGAATATGGCCCCCGGTATCCGGAGGCGGAAGATGAGAGGACCGGCCGTGTTTCCGGCGCGGCTGCGGCGGGGAGGACGGGGCGGGGCCGACCTCGCCTTCCCTGCGCTTACCATGACCTTTGCCGCCGGAGTGGTTGTTCTGTTCGCCGCCTTTATCCTGGTGCTGTCTTGTCAGGCATGGCCGGCGATAGAGAGGTTCGGCCTCGGGTTTGTTGTAAGCGGTGAGTGGAACCCGGTGACCGGCCGTTTCGGCGCTATGGTTCCCATTGTCGGCACCATGCTTACAACCGTGGTGGCCATGACCGTGGCCTTGCCGGTGAGTTTCGGCATCGCCCTGTTTCTGGCCGAGATAGCGCCTGCTTGGCTCAAGGGGCCGGTGGGCGCGGCCATCGAGCTGCTGGCCGCGGTTCCGAGCATCGTCTACGGCATGTGGGGGCTGTTCGTCATAGCGCCGATCATGGCCGACCGGGTTGAGCCCTGGCTGGGAGAACACCTGGGGTTCCTGCCCCTGTTTTCCGGCCCGCCCATGGGGGTCGGCATCCTGAGCGCCGGGCTTGTTCTGGCCCTGATGGTGATCCCGTTCATGGCCGCGGTTATCCGTGATGTGTTCATGATGACCCCCAGGAATATGAAGGAGGCAGCCTACGGCCTTGGCGCCACCACCCTGGAGGTGGTCCGTGACGTGATGATTCCTTGCGGCAGGAAGGGAATCGCGGGCGGGGTGTTTCTCGGGCTCGGCCGCGCCCTGGGCGAGACCATGGCGGTCACCTTTGTCATCGGCAACGCTCACAATCTTTCCTGGTCGCTGTTTGCGCCGGGCAACACCATCGCCTCCATGCTGGCCAACGAGTTCACCGAGGCGGGCGATGCGCTTTACGCCGCCTCCCTGATCGAGCTTGGCCTCATTCTCTTCATGATCACGTTCGTGATCCTGGGCGCGGCCCGTCTTTGGCTGCGCGTGGGAATGGAACAGGGAGGCGGAAGATGAAGAGCCTTGCGGCGAGAAGGGCGGCAAACCTTGCGGTGCTCACGGTATCGTCCCTGGCCGCGCTTTTCGGGATCGTGATGCTGGCCTGGGTGCTCGGAGACGTCATCGTCCGCGGCGCGGCCGCGATCAACTGGGATTTTTTCACCAGTCTTCCCGCGCCGCCGGGAATGAAGGGGGGCGGGCTGGCCAACGCCATCGTCGGAACCCTGATCCTCACCCTGACTGCGGCCCTGATCGCGGTGCCGGCCGGGATCATGGCCGGCATATACCTTTCCGAGTTCGGCCGGGGGGCTTTGTTCGCGGCCGCGGTGCGTTGGCTGGCCGATATCCTGGTGTCGGCTCCGTCCATCGTGGTCGGGGTTTTCGTCTACCTGGTGCTGGTGAGGCCGATGGGTAATTTTTCCGGGCTTGCCGGCGCGGTGAGCCTGGCCATACTGATGCTGCCGGTGGTCATCCGCACCACCGAGGAGATGCTCTCCCTGGTGGGGCGGGAACTGCGGGAGGCGGCCCTGGCATTGGGCTCGTCATACCCACGGATGATGTTCGCGGTGATTCTGCGGGCTGCCAGGAACGGGCTTGTGACCGGAGTCATGCTTGCCGTGGCCCGGGTAGCCGGGGAGACCGCGCCGCTGCTCTTTACCTCGCTCAACAGCCCCTACTGGATGAGCGGGATTAACGAGCCCATGGCCAGCCTGACCGTGACCCTGTTCAACTACGCCATGAGCCCGTACGACGACTGGCATTCTCTCGCCTGGGGCGCGGCCCTGCTCATAACCGTCTCCGTGCTGACGGTGACGGTGTTCACGAGGATGGTGCTGGGGATAAGGGCGGGCAGGCGGCAGGCGAACGGCTGAGACCGGCATGACCGGAAAAGCTATCCGGCTGCCACGGACTTGAGTTTTTTCGCACGCTGCGGGCGGCCATAGATTAAGAACGGAATGAACATGGAAGAGCAAGATATAGCGGTATCGGTGCGCAACCTGAGTTTTTTCTACGGCGCAACCCAGGTGCTGTTCGATAACAGCCTTGATATCCGCCGCAACCGGGTCACCGCCTTCATCGGGCCGTCCGGCTGCGGCAAGTCCACCCACATCCGCTGTTACAACCGGATGTTCAGCCTCTACAAGGGGCAGCGGGCCACGGGCGAGATAATCATCGACGGCGCCAACGTGCTTGATCCCTCCACCTGCGAACTTGAACTCAGGCGCAGGGTGGGAATGATATTCCAGAAACCCACGCCCTTTCCCATGTCGCTGTTCGACAACATCGCCTACGGCTTGAGGATACAGGGAATAAAAAACCGTTCCGAGATCGAGGCCCGGGTGGAGCGCGCCCTGCGCGGCGCGGCCCTGTGGGACGAGGTAAGGGACGCGCTGCACAAACCGGGAACCGCGCTTTCCGGCGGACAGCAGCAGCGGCTGTGCATCGCCCGGGCCATCGCGGTGGAGCCGGAGCTGATTCTCATGGACGAACCATGCTCAGCCCTCGATCCCATCGCCACCGCCAGGGTCGAGGAGCTGATAGAGGAACTCAAAGGACGCTATACCATCGTCATCGTCACCCACAACATGCAGCAGGCGGCCAGGGTCTCCGATTACACCGCCTTCATGTACATGGGCCGGCTGGTCGAGTTCGGGGCCACCGCCGACATCTTCACCAATCCGGCGAAAAAAGAAACCGAGGACTACATAACCGGCCGTTTTGGCTGATTTTCCGGCCGCAAGCCCGCTTTAGGACATGGAGAAACAGAGATGAAGAACGAACTGGAAAAGGGGATGGAGGCGCTGAAAGCGCAGCTCCTTCTTCTTGGCACCGAGGTTGAGCAGAACCTGATCAAGGCGTCCCGCGCCTTTGCCGCGGCCGATCCGGTGCTCGCGGCCGGAATAAAAGAGCACGACCGCGAGATAGACCGGCTCGAGATCTCGGTGGAGGAGGAATGTCTGCGGCTCATGGCCCTGTATCAGCCGGTGGCGGGCGATCTGCGTTTCCTGGTCACGGTGCTCAAGATAAACAACGATCTTGAGCGCATCGGAGACCTTGCCGCCAAGATAGCCGACAAGGTCATCCTCATCAGCCGGGAACCGGCCGGCGGTCAGGACCGGGTCAGGGAGGCGGCCCGCTGGCTCGACGCCATGTTCAGCCGCACCATATCCATGGTTCACGACAGTCTCGACGCCTTTGTGGACGAGGACTCGGATCTGGCCTACCGCATCTGCCTCGAGGATGATGAGGTGGATCGGGAAAAAGGGGTGATCCGTAGCGAGATCGAAGCGGTGCTGGCCGACAACCCCGGCGACCACCGTTTTCTCGCCAAACTGCTCGGCGCCTCCCGCTGCCTTGAAAGAATTGCTGACCACGCCACCAACATATGCGAGGATATTATCTATATGTTGCAGGGACGGATCGTGCGCCACAGCCTGGGCATCCCGGAGCGGGAGGAGGAACAAGCGCCTGATGACAGCAACCCGGCGTGACAGGTGAGACGTGAGCAGGGCGGAAGAAAAGAAACTCGTGCTCGTGGTCGAGGACGAGGAGGATATACAGCAGATGGTGTGCTACAACCTGCTGCGCAGCGGCTGGCGGGTTGAGTGCGCCACGAGCGGCGAGGATGCGCTCGAGATCTTTGCCGCAAAACACCCGGACCTGATCCTGCTCGACCTGATGCTCCCCGGCCTTTCCGGCATGGAGGTGTGCCGGCGGATCAGAAACGGCGCGGACAACGCCGACGTGCCGGTGATCATGCTTACCGCCCGCGGCGAGGAGGACGACATCGTCGCCGGCCTCGAGGCCGGGGCCGACGACTACGTGACCAAGCCTTTCAGCCCCAGGGTGCTCCTGGCCAGGGTGGCGGCGGTGCTGCGCCGCAAGGGCGGCGGGGAGCGTATGCCGCTGATCACGGCCGGCCCCCTGACCATTGACCCGAACCGTCACCACGCCGAGGTGGACGGCCGCGAACTCGACCTCACTCCGACCGAGTTCGCGGTCCTCTCTCTCCTGGCCTCCCGCCCCGGCTGGGTCTTTTCAAGGGACAGCATCATCGATGCGGTGCGCGGCCACGGTTACGCGGTCACCCCGCGGGCCGTGGATGTGCAGGTATTCGGCCTGCGCCGCAAGCTGGGCGCGGCAAGCTCCATGATCGAAACCGTCCGCGGGGTCGGGTACCGGCTGCGCCGGGAAGGCAAAATGTCAATGGCCAATAATGTTGATACGCTTCTGGTAAAACCCGACACGCCCTGATAAAAAACGGCAGCCTGGGCGTCCGTTTCTCCTCAACCAAGCTCGGCCAGCTGCCGCAGGTTCTCCTCTATCTTGGCCATCCGGGCCCTGGCCTCGCTCAACTTGCCCCGTTCCTTCTCCACGATCTCTTCCGGGGCGCGGTCGAGGAAGTTTTTGTTTCCCAGCTTGCCCTCGGTCTTTTTTATCTCCTTTTCGAGCTTTGCCCGTTCCTTTTCGAGCTTTTTCCGCTCCTTTTCCACGTCGATCAATCCCTGCATGGGCACGAAGATCTCCACGTCGGCAAACCCGCTCGACGCCGCGCCCTTTGGCCGCCCGCCGCTGATGCCGATGCTCAGCGATTCGGCCCGGCAGAGATTCATGATGGTCGGGGTCCCCTGTTCGATGATCCGCCGCTTTTCAGGATCGGGACAGACCACGATCACCGGGATCTCCCTGGTCGGATGGATGAGCATGTCGCTCCTGATGGCCCGGATGGAGCTGATCACGCCCATGAGCAGTTCGGCCTCGGCCTCGGCTGCGGGATCGTCCGCGGCCGGGCCGGGTTCCGGAAAGGGCTCGGTCATGATGCTCTCCCGCTCGCCGGGCAGGGCCGTCCAGATCTCCTCGGTGACGAACGGGGCGATGGGGTGCAGGAGCTTGAGCGCGGTTTCGAGCACCCGGGCCAGCACGGTCTTCGCGGTCCTTTTCGCCTCTTCGTCGTCGCCGTAAAGGTCGGGCTTGATCCATTCCAGATACCAGTCGCACAGCTCGTGCCAGACAAAGCGGTAGACGCTGGCGGCTGATTCGTTGAAACGGAATCCGTCCAGCCCGGTCCGGAAGGCGGCCACGGCCCGGTTGGCCCTGGAGAGTATCCAGCGGTGGGGCAGGGCCAGGTCCCTTACCTCCGCCTCCGCGAGTCCTGCGGCCGGTTCGTCCAGGTGGAGGAGGGCGAAACGGGCCGCGTTCCAGATCTTGTTGATGAAGTGGCGGTAGCCCTCGATCCGTTCCTCGGAGAGCTTGATGTCGCGCCCCTGGGCCGCGAACGCGGTCAGGGTGAAGCGCAGGGCGTCGGTGCCGTACTTGTCCATGAGCAGAAGCGGGTCCATGACGTTGCCCTTGGACTTGCTCATCTTCTGGCCGTGCTTGTCGCGGACCAGGGCGTGGAGGTAGACGTCGCGGAAGGGAACCTCACCCATGAAGTGGATGCCCATCATCATCATCCGCGCAACCCAGAAGAAGAGGATGTCGAAACTGGTGATGAGCACGCTCGTGGGATAGAAGAAGTCGAGTTCCCTGGTCTTCTCCGGCCAGCCCAGGGTGGAAAAGGGCCACAGGGCCGAGCTGAACCAGGTGTCGAGCACGTCGGTTTCCCGTTCCAGTTCACTGCCGCCGCATTTCGGGCAGGTGTCGGGATCGTCCATTGTGACCACGGTCTCGCCGCAGGATGCGCAGGTCCAGGCCGGAATCCGGTGGCCCCACCATATTTGCCTGGATATGCACCAGTCGCGGATGTTGTACATCCAGTCGTAGAAGGTGTTTTCCCAGCTCTTGGGATGCAGCCTGATCCGGCCTTCCTTCACCGCGGCAATGGCCTTTTCGGCCAGAGGCTTGACCGCCACGAACCACTGCTTGGAGAGATAGGGCTCCACCACGGTGTGGCAGCGGTAGCAGTGCCCCACGCCGTGCTGGTAGTCCTCGATCTTTTCGAGGAACCCCTCGCGTTCGAGGTCGGCGACGATTTTTTCCCTGCAGGCGAAGCGCTCGAGCCCGGCGTAGGATCCGGCGGCCTCGTTCATCACCCCGTTGTCGTCCATCACCTTGATGAGTTCGAGGCCGTGGCGGCGTCCGATCTCGAAGTCGTCGAGATCGTGGGCCGGGGTGACCTTGAGGGCGCCGGTGCCGAACTCCCGGTCCACGTGCTCGTCGAGCACCACCGGTATCCTGCGGCCCGCAAGCGGCAGGATCACTCCCTGTTTTTCAAGGCCCTTGTAACGTTCGTCATCGGGATGGACCGCCACCCCGGTGTCGCCGAGCATGGTCTCGGGCCGGGTGGTGGCCACCACCACGTGGCCGGAACCGTCGGCAAAGGGGTAGCGGATGTGGTAGAGCTTGCCGTCGGTGGGTTCGTGTTCCACCTCGAGGTCGGCCAGGGCGGTGTGGCAGCGGGGGCACCAGTTGATGATGTAGTCGCCGCGGTAGATGAGCCCCTCCTCGTACAGGCGGACGAATACCTCGCGCACCGCCCGGGAAAGGCCCTCATCCATGGTGAAGCGTTCCCGGTCCCAGTCGCAGGAGCAGCCCAGACGCTTGAGCTGGTTGATTATCTGCCCGCCGGATTCCTCGCGCCACTGCCAGACCCGCTCGATGAACCTTTCCCGGCCCAGGTCGTGGCGGCTCTTGCCCTCGGCCGCAAGCTGGCGTTCCACCACGTTCTGGGTGGCGATGCCGGCGTGGTCGGTGCCGGGCACCCACAGGGTGTTCCTGCCGCACATCCGCTGGTAGCGGACCAGGATGTCCTGCAGGGTGTTGTTCAGGGCGTGGCCCACGTGGAGCACGCCGGTGACGTTGGGCGGCGGAATCACCATGGAGAAAGATTCTTTTCCCTCGTCCATGCTGGCGGCGAATTTCTTTTCCGCAAGCCAGCGGCGGTACCAGCGTTCCTCGACGTCGCGGAACTCGTAGGCCTTGGCCAGTTCTTTTTTATTCTCAGTACTCATAATGGACCCGTGATGTTCTGGTGTGTCTGATTACGCCGTTGCCGGTTTTTTGGTTTTTCTGTAAAGGGTTCGCGGCTCCGGGCCGCCCCTGCATTTTTTTTAGATGGCGAGGCGCAGGCGGGGTTGCCCGGCCGGCAAGGCTGGCCCGGCGCAGGGCCCCTAAAACTGCCCGCCTCTGTCTCCGGTTCCCTGTCTCCTGTCTCCCGACCTTATTTGACGCTCCAGGGTTTGGGAAGAAATATGCCGGTGTAGAGGTCGAGGGCGTACACGTCGGTCATGCCGGCGATGAAGTCGCACACCCGCCGGTGCTTGGGGGTGGTCTCGTCGTACGTCCCCGCGTCCAGGGTTTCGTCGTGGTTCAGGAAGTGGTCGTACAGCTCGCGCATCACCTTTTCCGCCTTGATGAAATCACCGTGGACCCGGTGGGCCTCGTAGACCCTTTCGTAGAGAAAATCGCGCAGGTCGTTGATCGCCGCAGCCACTGCCGGGGTCATGGCCAGTCTTTCGGTGTCGCATGCCAGGGTGGAGGAGATCAGGTCCATGACCATGGTGTTGATCCGGCTGGAATGCTTTTCGCCCAGTATCCTGCGGATGGATGCCGGTATCTCGTCCCCGGTGATGACCCCGGCCCTGAGGGCGTCGTCGAGGTCGTGGTTGACATAGGCGATGATGTCCGCCACCCGGACCACCTGGCCCTCGAGGGTGACCGGCAGGTTCTCGAGATCATCGGGCAGGATCTGGCTTCTGCCCTTGGAGTGCTTGACGATGCCGTCGCGCACCTCGAAGGTGAGGTTCAGGCCCCGGCCCTTCTTTTCCAGCACGTCCACCACCCGCAGGCTCTGCTCGTAGTGGCGGAACCCGCCGGGCACCAGCTCGTTGAGCACGGTCTCGCCCGCGTGGCCGAAGGGAGTGTGGCCGAGGTCGTGGGCCAGGGCGATGGCCTCGGTGAGGTACTCGTTCAGCCTGAGGGCGCAGGCAATGGTGCGGGCGATCTGGGCCACCTCGAGCACATGGGTGAGACGGGTGCGGTAATGGTCGCCGGTGGGGGCGAGGAATACCTGGGTCTTGTGCTTGAGGCGGCGGAAGGTCTTGGAGTGGATCACCCGGTCGCGGTCGCGCTGGAAACAGGTGCGGATATCGCACTCGTCCTCGTCCACCAGCCGGCCCCGCGAGGATACGCTCGCGCAGGCGCGGGGGGAGAGGCGTTTTTCCTCCTCCGCTTCAAGCTGTTCTCTGATGCAGGCGCCCATGTGTTGCATAGAATCCGTAAGAGATGGACTTGCAGGCCGCGGACGGCCGCGCAGAACCGCAAGGCAGAAACATTACTTGCAAAGGGGGTGGGGGTCAAGGCTGTTTGGGCGGGGTTGACTTTGAGGCGATCTTTTTCCTATAACTGTATCACTGCACGCCTCTCTGCGCACCGAAGGCGGAATATGAAAAAGGAACAGTGGAATGACCGAAGAAACATACCGTGTCCGGCGCGGCCTTTTCATCCTTGCCGCCGCGCTCGTGTTTATCGCCGCCGCGGCGCGTGCGCTTCCTGCCGCGGCAAAGACTGTCTCCTACATCCCCGGGATTGAAAAGTACGAACTTGACTTAAGCCTCGACATCCTGGAAGACGAAACCGGAACGCTGACCCTGGCCGATGTGTCCCGCGGGCGGGCAGCGGCGCGCTTTACTCCATGCAGGGAAGAAAAACCCAACTGGGGGTTCTCGTCGTCGGTGTTCTGGGCCCGCTTCACCCTCGCTCCCGGCTTTGACCCGGACAAGGAGTGGCTGCTCGAGTTCGAGTACCCGCTTCTCAACAGGGTGGAGGTCTTCATCCCCGGCGAGGACGGCGGTTATCACAAAAAGACAACCGGCAACGCCATTCCCTTTTCCGGCCGGGAGATAAAGAACCGCAACCTGCTCGTATCCCTGCCGCGCTGCGCCTTTTCCGGCAAGCCGGTCTACGTGCGGATTAGCTCGGAAAGCACCATGTCCCTGCCCATGACCCTGTGGTCGGCCAGGGCCTTCATCATGGCCGATCATCACGAGCAGTTCATCCTGGGCGGCTATTACGGCATCATCTTCGTGATGATTATCTACAGCCTGCTGCTTCTCGTAGGCCTCAAGGACATAAGTTATTTCTACCATCTGGTCTTCATCGTCAGCTTCGGAGTATTCGAGATGATGATGAACGGCACCGCCTACGAGTACCTATGGCCAAGACAGGTCTGGTGGAACATGCATGCCCTGCCCATGTTCATCACCATCGCCTGCGTGGGCGCGAGCCTGTTCACCAGAAAGTTCCTTGAAACATCCGTTCATATTCCCGGCCTTGACCGTATGCTCGTGGCGTGCGCTGCGGTGTCCGCAGCGGTCAGCGCGGTGCCGTTTGTCGCGTCGTACGGTTTCGCCATCAAGGTGGCCACGACCATGGCCCTGATCACCATCACCCTCCTGCTCGCCGGCGGCAGCCTGTCGCTCGCCCGCGGCTGCCGGCAGGCCCGCTGGTTCATGGCCGCGTGGTCCATGTTCTGCGTCGGCATTATCATCCTGGTCTTCCGCGCCTTTGGCCTGCTCAACAACGAGGCCCTTTACTTCTACGGCCCCCAGGCCGGCAGCGCCATGACCGTCATCCTGCTGGCCCTGGCCCTGACCGACCGGATAAACCTGATGCAGGAGAAGAACCGCGAGATTCAGGCCCGTTACCGCTCCATATTCGACAACGCCACCGAGGGGATATTCTGCCTGACTCCGGATGGAAAGCCCCTGATGGCCAATCAGGCCCTGGCCGACATCTTCGGTTTCGATTCCCCGGAGGCGGTGATCAGGGCTGGTGTCAGCGTGGACAAGGTGTACGTCCGCGCCGAGGACCGGGCAAGGCTCAGGGAGGCCCTTTTCCGGGATGGCGTGGTCCGGGATTTCGAGACCGAGATGTACCATTCGGACGGCCACGTCATTCACGTGCTGATCAACATCTCGGCCATCCGTGACAGCCGGGGCAGGGTCACCCACCTCGAGGGCATAATAACCGACATATCGGAACGCAAGAAACGCGAGGAGCTGCAGACCGCCAAGGAGGCGGCGGTCATGGCCAGCAAGGCCAAGAGCCGTTTCCTCGCCGCCATGAGCCATGAGATCCGCACCCCCATGAACGGGGTGATGGGGTTCACCGACATGCTGCTCAACATGGATCTGCCGCCGACCCAGAAACGCTACCTCGAGCTGATAAAGTCGTCCGCAGACCGGCTGCTCAAAATAATCAACGAGATTCTCGATTTCTCCAGAATAGAGGCGGGCCGTCTCAGCCTCGAAAAAGTCGCCTTCGGCCTCCGGGACACCCTTGATGCCCCTCTCGAGCTCCTGGGGCACAAGGCGGAGGAAAAGGGGCTGAACTTTGTCCGCGTCATTCCTGACAGCGTTCCCGAACGGATCGTCGGCGATCCGACCCGCCTGTCCCAGGTGGTCATAAACCTGGTGGACAACGCCATCAAGTTCACCCAGGAAGGCGAGGTGCGCTTCGAGGTCTCCGAGGAGGCGCGAAGCGACGAGGTGGTGTCCCTCCATTTCCGTATCATCGATACCGGCATAGGGGTGAGCGAAGATATGGCGGAAAAGATATTCGAGCCCTTTTCCCAGGCGGATGAATCCAACAGCCGCAGGTACGGCGGCAGCGGCCTTGGGCTTTCCATCGCCGCGGAACTGGTCAGCCTGATGGACGGACGGCTGTGGCTCGAGGGCAGGTCTGCGGAAGAGGGGGGCGGTACGGTATTCCACTTTACCGCGGTGTTTCCCATCGCCCGCGAGGATGAGGATACAGCCGGGGGCCGCAAGGAGGGCGGAAGCCGTGCGCATGGCCCGGCCGCACGGCATCTGAGCGTGCTGGTGGTTGATGACGAGGCCGTGAACCGCATCCTGGTCACGGACATTCTCGAGCAGGAAGGAATAACGGTGGTCGCGGCAGACAGCGGTGAGAAGGCCCTTGAGCTCCTGGACGACGTGGCCTTCGATCTCGTTCTGATGGACGTGGAGATGCCGGGCATGGACGGCTTCGAGGCAACCCGCAGGATAAGGGAACAGGAAAAGGAAGGCGGACGCCACATCAGGATAGTGGCCATGACCGCCCACGCGGTGGAAGGTTATCATGAACGCTGCAGGAAGGCGGGCATGGACGGCTACGTCTCAAAGCCGTTCGGGGCGGCCGACCTGTTGCGCCTGGTCCGTTGAGGCAAGGAAGAATCCGGCGAAAAAGAAGCGCAGTTTACATAGGGTAACTGAGCATTTTGAGCCGGATTTTGACGCAGAATCATCAAGCGCAGTAGTTTTTCAACGGGCTGATAAGCCCCCCTTGCGTTGCCTCCTTGCCCCTGTCCCGTTTCGAGTCCGATTCCAGAAAAAAAACCCGGACCGCGTCCATGCGGTCCGGGTCCTCTCAAGGGGGGAAGAGAGGCAGATTCAGGACTTGCCGGTGGGCGGTTCAGGCACGTTGTCGCCGTGGCATTCCATGCAGTTGAACTGGCCTGTGATTCCGTGCTCCTTGGAGCAGGAGAAGTCGGAGGTGGACTCGTAATCCCCCTCTTTCCATGCGTTGAGCAGTTCCACCAGACGGTAGGCGGTGCTGGCCGCCACCCGGGCGCAGCGGTCTTTCCTCTGGGCGCTCTTCAGGGGATGGCCGGAGGCCTTCATCCACTTGCCCACGGAAATGTGGCACAGGGGCGAATTGCTGGTGGTGGTGATTATCCTGTCCTTGATCCGCGGTTTTTTGGGATGGTAAACCGGAAGCGCGGCCTCGGAATACCACTGCATGATATCCGAGGCGATATGATGGCCGACCGGGGAGCCGGCGATCCTCGGGCCGATTATGAGGTTGGCGACTATGTTGGCTCCGGCCGGAGAGCCGCAGATGGTCCCCCAGCCAACCTGGCCGCCCTCGAGGAAGACAAATGCGTCAACCGGAAAGGACTTGTACGGCTCGCCGATCTTTTCCCGCAATTGGCTGAAAACGCTGTTTATGACCGCGCAGCCGCAGAAGACCCGGTACCATTCGTTGTAACAGATTTCAGCGGTCTTGGCCGGGTCAAGCTTGACGTACGGCCAGGGCCATTTTTCCGTGGGCCCGCCCTTGGCGAACGCATCGCCTGTCAGCACGCCGCCAAACCTGGATATCGCCATCCCGGTGGCGATGGCGCCCGCTCCCGCAAGCATCTGCCGTCTTGACAGGCTGGTCCCCTTGGCCTCTTTTCTGTCTTCGCTCATCTTTTCCGCCTCCATTTCTCTGATCAGGTTTCCTTGCCGGGACGGAATGAACCGGCGTCATCCGTCCCCCTGTCACAATGTGGGAGATAGCCTATCATGCCGGGGATGCATTGAAATGGGGCAAATTGTCGCAGGCAGGCGGAGTTGGAGAGAAACCAGGAAGGAAGGTCAGGAGGGATCGAATCCGGCCGCAGCCTCTTCGAGCCGGGCCACGGCGGTTTCCCAGTTATGGTAATAACGTTCCAGGCGCTCGTCGGTTTCGGAGTATTCCCGGCTCAGTTCCGCGAACCTCTCCTGGTCGGAATACAGTTCCGGGTCGGCGAGCACGCTCTCGAGTTCGCTCTTGCGTTTTTCCAGCCTCTGAATCTTTTCTTCCAGTTCCTTGACCTTTTTTTTGTGCGGAGCAAGCGCCTTGTTTTTCTTCTGCCGCAGCCGGGCCTGCTCCCGGCGGGCCTCCCTGCCCCGCGGCCTTGCGCCGGCCTGCTGCGGGGCCTCTTTCTTCGCCCTGTCCGCGTCCGCTGTCCGTCTGGCCTCGAGTTTTTCCAGGTAATGGCTGACGTTGCCCTCGAACATGGTGGCGCAGCCCTCCCTTATCTCGAGCACCCGGTTGACGAAACGGTCGGCAAAGGCGCGGTTGTGGGAGACCAGGACTATGGTTCCGTCGTAGGCGGCCAGGGCCTCCTCAAGCACTTCCTGGCTGCTCATGTCGAGATGGTTGGTGGGCTCGTCCATGATCAGGATGTTGGCCGGGACCGCGATCATCCGCGCAAGCGCAAGTCTGCTCTTCTCACCGCCGGAAAGGATCTCGATCCGTTTGTCCACCTCGTCTCCGCGGAAGAGGAAGGCCCCCAGGAGCGAGCGGATCGCGCTTATGGTCATGCCGGTGTCGAGGCTGGTCATGGCCTCGAGCACGGTGAAGCCCCTTGGCAGCTCGGCGGCCTGATGCTGGGCGTAATAGCCGATCACGGCGTTGTGGCCGTAACGGACCCGGCCGCGCTGGGCCGCGAGCTTGCCGGCCAGCACCTTTGCGAGCGTGCTCTTGCCCGCGCCGTTGACTCCGACGACCGCCACCTTGTCGCCCCGCTGCAGATCGAAGCTCACCCCGCTTATCACCGGTTCCCTGCCGTAGCCCGCGGCAAGGTCTTCCACGCTGACCGCGATCCGCCCGCCCGGCGCGGCCGGGGGGAAGCGGAAATTCGCCTTTTTTTCGTTTTCCTCGAGCTCGATCAGCTCCATCTTCTCGAGCTGCTTCAAGCGGCTCTGCACCTGGCTCGCCTTGGTGGACTTGGCCCGGAACCGCTCCACGAAACGCATGGTCTGCTGGATTTTGGCCTGCTGGTTCTCGTAGGCGGCCTTCAGCGTGCGCAGCCGTTCCTCCCTCGCCTTGAGATATTTCGAATAATTGCCGCGGTAGGAGGTGAGGCGGCCGAGGGACAGCTCCCAGGTAGTGGTGGTGACGTTGTCGAGAAAGGCGCGGTCGTGGGAGACCAGGACGATGGCGCCGCGGTAGTCCTTGAGGAACGATTCCAGCCAGGTGACCGATTCGATGTCCAGGTGGTTGGTCGGCTCGTCGAGAAGCAGGTACGCGGGCGACTGGAGAAGGAGTTTTGCGAGCATGATCCGCATGATCCAGCCGCCGCTGAATTCGCTCACCTTTCTGCCGTGATCCTCTTCCCTGAAACCGAGCCCCGCCAGCACCCGGGCGATTCTCGCTTCGATATTGAAGTATCCGGCGGCGTCGAGAAAGTTCTGCAATTCCCCCTGGCGGGCGAGCAGGGCCTCGAGCTCGTCCGCGCCGGGATCGGATTCGGCCAGGCGGCGGTGGATTTTCTCAAGTTCCGCGGCCCTGGCGTTCACATGGGCGAAGGCCTCTCTCGCCTCCTCGGCAAGGGTGCGCTCCGAGTCCACCCCGCTTATCTCCTGGGGCAGATAGCCGATGGTGTCGTTCTTGCCCCGGGTGATGACCCCGGGATCGGTGTCGGCCAGCCCGGCGATCATCTTCAGAAGGGTGCTCTTGCCCGCGCCGTTGACCCCGGCGAGGCCGATTTTGTCCTGGTTGCCGATCCTCGCGTTTATCTCGCGGAAGATGTGTTTTTCCCCGTATTGCAGGGAGAGGGAGTTGATGTATATCATGCCGGGAGCTGGGAAGAAGGAAGACAACAGATCAACCCGTTCCAATAACATTTTTGCCGGGGAAAGTACATGGGAGTTTTTTATACCGAAGTGGGCGGCGATATCGGCGCGGCGGTGGAAAGGGTGTGTAGCGCGGCCGGGCTGTCCGGGCTCGTCCCCTGGGGAGCCACGGTGGTGGTCAAGCCGAATCTGGTGGAAGCGATAGCCCCGCCGGTTACCACGCCGGTGGACGTGGTTGAGGCCCTGTGTCGCTGGCTGATGGATGAACGCGCCGGAAGCCGGGTGGTGGTGGCCGAGGGGTGCGGGGCGAAAGGCTACGATACCGGCCACGTGTTCGCCGCCCTGGGCTACGATGAAATGGCCGCGCGGATCGGGGTCGAGCTGATCGACCTCAACCTGGAGGAAACAGTGGAGCTACAAAGGCCGGAGTGCCGCCGCTGGCCGGTGATGCACCTGCCGCGTCTGGTGATGGAGGCCTTTCTAATATCCGTGCCCGTGCTCAAGGTCCACACCCTGGCCGGGGTGACCCTGTCGATGAAAAACATGATGGGATGCGCGCCTCCGGCCCACTACCAGCAGGGCGGGCACTGGAAGAAGGCCGCCTTCCATCGGCAGGTTCAGGAGGCGGTTCTTGACCTGAACCGTTACCGGGCCCCGGATTTCGTCCTTCTCGATGCGCGGGAGGGGATGTGCGAGGCGCATCTGTGGGGCAGGAAATGCGATCCTCCGCCGGGCATTGTCGCCGCAGGCGGCGATCCGGTGGAAATGGACGCCTTTGGCTGCGGCCTTCTCGGCGTTGACTGGCGCGGCATAGGCCACATAGCAATGGCGGACGGAGAGCTGGGCAATGCCGCGGCCTGCGGCGATGCCTTGCGGTTGTAGCTTTTCAACGGGCTGGTCATCGCCGTAACGGATTCAGGTTCTTGCCCTGGCCGGATCCCGGCCGATCCTGTTCATGGAGTAGGCTCCGGGGTTGCCGGTGAAGGGCAGGGCGAGGAGATGGAAGAAGCCGAGCTTCTTCTGGTTGCGGAACTGGGAAAGGCCGATGGTCATGCCCTCGTGGCCGGCGGCCGGCTGCGGCCGGTAGGTGCCGAAGATCCGGTCCCACCAGGGAAAGCTGAAGCCGAAGTTGCTGTTGGTCTCGCGGATTGTCACCGAGTGGTGAACCCGGTGCATGTCCGGGGTGACCACCAGCATCCGCAGAAGACGGTCCAGTCCTTCCGGGATGTGGATGTTTGCGTGGTTGAACATGGCGGTGGCGTTCAGGATCACTTCGAAGAGAACCACCGCGGCCACCGAAGGGCCGATCACCGCCACCGCCGCCATCTTGATGCCCATGGAGACGATGATCTCGACAGGATGGAACCGCAGGGCCGTGGTCACGTCTATGTCCAGGTCGGCATGGTGGACCATGTGCAGCCGCCACAAGAGCGGCACCGCGTGGAACATCAGGTGCTGGAGGTAGATGACTAGGTCCAGGGCCAGCACCGCGGCCGCGATCTCCACAGCGGCCGGCAGGTCCGCCTGGTTGAGGATTCCCCAGCCGCGCACGTTCGCGGCCGCGGCCACCTGCACCGCCATCGCCGGCATGAGCAGGCGGAGGATGAGGTTGTCGGTGGCGACGATGGCCAGGTTGTTCAGCCAGCGCACCCCCTTGGGAGCGGTGAGCCTGCGCCGGGGCCGGATGAGCTCGAATCCGGCGCAGGCGAGAAAGACCGCGGCAAAGACGATCAGGCGGATATGGACGGGATCATTCATGGGCCGGATGGGGGCGGCAGGATTTTCAGGCCGGCTTCCGCCCGCCCGAGGTTTTTGAGGAGCTCGCGGATGACCGCGTCGAGGTTGGCGGCCTGTTCCGAGAGCATGGACGCGGCCGAGGCCGATTCCTCGGCATAGGCGACGTTTTGCTGGGTGACGCTGTCGATTTCGTTTATGGCCTTGTTGGCCTGTTCGATGCCTTCGCTCTGCTGTTTCGAGGCCAGGGCGATCTCGTCCATGATCGCGGCGGTCTTGTTGATCGAGTCGAGGGATACCCCGAAGGCCTCTGTGGTCTCGGTGGTGACCTCGATCCCGCGGCCGATGGTGGCCACCGTCTTCTCGATCATCTCCGAGGTCTCCCTGGCCGCCTTGCCCGCACGCATGGCCAGGCTCCGGACCTCGTCGGCCACCACCGCGAACCCGGCCCCGGCCTCGCCGGCCCGGGCCGCCTCCACCGCCGCGTTCAGGGCGAGCAGGTTGGTCTGGAAGGCGATCTCGTCGATGGTTTTGATTATCTTCTGGGTCTCGCCGCTGGCGGTGGAGATCTCGTTCATCGCCTCCTGCAGCCGTTGCATCAGTTCCGCGGCCCGGCTCATGTTCTGCGAGCCCTCCTGCATGAGCTTCTCGGCGTTCTCCGCGCTCTCCCGGTTCTGGGCCGCCATCGCCCCCATCTCCTCCATGGAGGCGGAGGTCTCGCTCACCGCCGCCGCCTGCTGGGTGGCGCCGTTGGCAAGGGCCTGGCTCGAGGCGGCTATCTGGCTCGATGCCTGATTGACCTCGGCCGCGCTGCCGCCGAGCTCGTCCGCGGCGCGGGCGAGGATCGCGGTTATGGAACGGCTGATGAGCCAGGCCGCGGCGAGCCCTGCGGCCATGGCCGCGAGAAAGACGATTATGCTTGCCGTCTCGCCGTGGCGGGCCGCGGCCAGCACGGCCTCCTCGGAGACGATGCGCTTTGCCGCGATCTTCCTGATCTTGTGCAGTTTCGCCTGGATCTCGCGCAGGGCGGGAAGGGAGCTGGTGTTGAAGATGGCCGTGGCCGCGGCCGGGTCCTTCCTGTAGGCCCCGGCGATGTCGATGGCCGAACGGTGCAGCCGCTTGTGCGGGGCCTCGAGCGAGGCGATGAGCGGTTTGAGCTCCGGCACCATCGCCACCGCCTCCTCGGCCCCGCCGCCGTAGAGCCAGCTCCCCAGGCCGCATTTGTGGTCATCGGTCTGGACGGTGAGTTCGTTTATCTCCGGGTCGGTGAGGAAGGCGTTGACCCTGGCCACCCAGTTGAGGTGGTCGATCTCCTTCTGGGCCAGAACCCGGTCGAGCCGGTTGCCGTCTATGCTCTCCCGGGCGGCCTCGACCACGTGGGCGATGCCTCGATAGTTGACCAAACTGCTGATTGCGAGCAGGAACAGCACCACCCCGAACCCGAGCGCCATCCGCTTGCCTATGGTGAGTTCACCCATTTTCCCCACCTTTCCGTGTGCCTGGTTTGTTTATGGCATATACCCGGAAAGGATTGTCGCACAACGAGGCCGGGCGGGCAAGCATCTTTTGGCTGCCCGTTGATACTTCTATCAGCCCGTTGAAAAAAACTACTGCGCTTGACGATGCGGCGTCAAAATCCGGCTCAAAATGCTCAGTTACCCCATGTAAACCGCGCTTTTTACTCGGCGCATGGCGCATCGCCCTTCGGGCCGGCAGCATTCTGCCGCC
>JALWTY010000096.1 GCA_026993265.1 Desulfobacterales bacterium | reverse complement strand
GAGGAAATATCAGGCAGGACAGCGTCAAGGAAACGGATAGATCCTCCCTCCCCTCCCCGCCACACCCCGCCTTCATCCTGCAGGTAGGCGGGAAAGGCCGCGGCCACCGCCTGCGCGGGAGAGACAGCAAACCCGGCACGGCTGGCAACGACGAGCTCGGCCAGCTCCGGTATCAGCTCATATTCCTTCCACAGGTGAATATCGAGGAAGGCGTCATAACCGACAATAAAAAACAGCCGGGTATCCGCGCCATACTGTTCCCGCAGCACCCTCAGGGTATCGACGGAGTACGACGGCCCCGGCCGCCCGGCCTCAAGCCCGGAAACGTGAAAACCGCCGATCCCGGCGACAGCGGCCTCCACCATGGCAAGCCGCAGGGGGAAGGGCGTGTGGGGATCTCCCTTGTGGGGCGGCCGCGCCGCCGGGATGAAGACAACCGCCTCCAGCGCCAGCTCATCGCGGACCATCCGGGCCAGGGCCGTATGACCGGCATGCGGGGGATCAAAGGCCCCGCCCAGAATTCCGACCCGCCGCCAGGAGGGATCAAAAGGCGCAAGCACGCGGCCCACTATTCCCGGATCTCGCCCGCGCCGTAGACGATGAACTTGCGGGCGGTGAGTTCCTTGAGCCCCATCGGCCCGTAGGCATGGAGCTTGGTGGTGGAGATGCCGATCTCGGCCCCTAGGCCGAACTGACCGCCGTCGCTGAAACGGCTGGATGCGTTGACCATGACCGCGGAGGCGTCCACCTCGCGCAGGAAACGCTGGGCGTTGCCGTAGTGCGGGGTGATGATGACCTCGGTATGACGGGAACCGTAACGGGCGATATGTTCCATGGCCTCGTCAATGTCCTTCACCACCCGGACCGCGATGATCAGGTCGAGAAACTCGGCGGGCCAGTCATCCTCCACCGCCCGCTTCGCTCCACCGACAATGGCGCAGGTCCGCTCGCACCCCCGGATCTCGACGCCTGCGTCCATGAGTTCCCCGGCGATTCTCGGCAGAAAGGAACCGGCCTCGTCCTCGTGCACCAGCAGGGTCTCGAGAGCGTTGCACACGCCCGGGCGCTGGACCTTGCCGTTCATCACGATCCTGGCCGCCATGTCGTGGTCCGCGCCGGTATCGACAAAGGCGTGGCAGACGCCCTTGTAGTGCTTGAGCACGGGGATCCTGGAGTGTTCGGAGACAAAGCGGATGAGCCCTTCCCCGCCCCTGGGAATCACGAGATCGATGTACTCCTCCTGTTCGAGCAGGACGTTGACCGCTTCACGGTCGGTAACCGGCACGACCTGCACCGCGTCGGGATCGGCGCCGCAGCTTTCGAGCGCCTCCCGCAGGATGGCACCGAGCACCACGTTGGAATGGACCGCTTCGGAACCGCCGCGGAGAAACACGGCGTTGCCGGCCTTGAGGCAGAGGGCGGCCGCGTCGATCGTGACGTTGGGGCGCGACTCGTAGATCATCGCCACCACCCCCAGGGGCACCCGCATACGGCCGACCAGGATGCCGCTCGGCCTGCGGACCATGTCGTCAACCTCTCCCACCGGATCGGGCAGGGCCGCGATTTCGCGCAGGCCCTGAATCATGGAGTCGAGCACCCTGTCGCTCAGCTCGAGCCGGTCGAGCATGGCCGCGGCAAGGCCCCGCTCCCGTCCCGCGGCCAGATCCTTTTCGTTTTCGGCCCGGATCTCCTCACTGCGTTCGCGCAGAAGTTCGGCTGTCCTGAGAAGAACGTCGTTCTTGACCCCGGTGGAAAGGCCGGCGACGTTCCTGGATGCGTCCCGCGCCTGCCGCGCCATCCGTACCACCGTATCCCTCACGCTTTCCATGCCATTCTCCTGTCTGTCTGGCGGGCGGATCAGAAGGCGCCGTTTCGCGGCATTCCTGACCCGCCCGAAATCAAAAATCATCCATCAACCATCATAAAATAACGAGGTTGTCGCGGTGGATCACCTCGTCGCTGTCCCGGAACCCCAGGATATTTTCGATATCCGAAGTTCTCGCCCCCATGATCTTTTCGATGTCCGAAGAACGGTAGTTCACCAGTCCGGCGGCAAAGGCACGGCCGCTTGCGTCGAGGCAGTGGACCGGAGCCCCTACGCCGAAACGTCCTCTCACTTCGGTTATTCCGGCCGGAAGAAGGCTTTTTTTCCTCTCCACCAGGGCCCGGCAGGCACCGTCGTCAAGGACGAGATATCCCTTGGGCCGCAGGGTATAGGCGATCCAGTGTTTTCTGCTCGCCATCCTGTCCGCCTTTGGCAGGAAGAATGTCCCCACCGGCTCGCCCGCAAAAAGGCTCGCAAGGATCCCCGGCCGCCTTCCCGGCCCGATGAACGAACAGCCGCCCCTGGCCGAGACCATTCTGGCGGCCCTTATCTTGCTGCGCATGCCGCCGGTTCCCATGGCGCTCCGCACGTTTCCGGCCATGGCCTCGATCCGGCGGTCTATCCGGGCCACGGTAAGCACCTTCACGGCAGAGGGATCAAGGGCGGGATTGGCGGTGAACAGCCCTTCGACATCGGTGAGGCAGACGAACAGATCGGCCTCGGTCAGGTTGGTCATCTGGGCGGCGAGATTGTCGTTGTCGCCAAAGCGCAGCTCCGATACCGACACCGTGTCGTTTTCATTTATTATCGGCACAACCCCCCAGGAAAGCAGGGTAAGGACCGTGTTGCGGACATTGAGGTAGCGCCTGCGGGAGGCAAGGTCGTCATGGGTGAGAAGCAGCTGGGCCACATGCAGGTCGTGGGCGCCGAAAAGATCCTCATAGGTGCGCATGAGCCCGGACTGGCCGACCGCCGCGGCCGCCTGTTTCTCCTTCAGGCCGGAGACCCAGGCCCGGTCGCCGATGATTCTGCGGCCGGCGGCAACAGCCCCGGAACTGACCAGGATGACCTCGATCCCCCTGCCGCGCAGCATGGCCACCTCGCCGACGAGCGAGGCCATGGTTTCGACATGCAGGCCGTCGGCGCCGGTGAGCACGGCGCTGCCCACCTTGACCACCACCCTGCGTGCCCGGCGCAGAAAGCTCATTCTCTGCGCAAGGCCCTCTTTTTCCGGCATCTGGAAGGTCACCGCCGCCCCCTGCAAAAAACCGCAGACCGTTTCAGTCTCCGGAACTCCGTTCCCCATCCCCGTGAACAAGGGAACATATCTTGTCAACCAGCTCACTTGTTCCGGTTCCATCCAGGGCGGAAATCACGAGCACATCTTCCTGGCCGGAGAACATGGCGCGGACCTCCTCCATGCGCTCCGGGGGAACCAGATCGGTCTTGTTTAATACAACGAAGAAACGGCGGCGCGCAAGCTCGGGGCTGTACTTTTCCAGCTCGTTTCTGAGGGTTTCGTAATCCCTGCGCGGCTGATCACCGCCGCCGGATGCGTCCACGAGATAGAGAAGGATGCGGCTGCGCTCCACGTGACGCAGGAACTTGTGCCCCAGGCCGGTGCCCTGGTGCGCGCCTTCGATCAGTCCGGGGATATCGGCGATCAGGCAGGGCTCGTGGAAATCGCTCATTATCACCCCGAGCTTGGGCTCGAGCGTGGTGAACGGATACGGGGCGACCCGCGGCCTTGCCGCCGACACCCTGGAAAGCAGGGTGGATTTGCCGGCGTTCGGCATTCCCACCAGGCCGACATCGGCGAGGATTTTCAGCTCGATGCGGAACCAGGCCTCTTCACCGGCGCTGCCCTTGGTGGCGCGGCGCGGGGTCCGGTTGCTGGCGCTGGCGAAGTGGACGTTTCCCCTGCCGCCTCTGCCGCCCCGGGCCGCGAGAAAGCGGTCGCCGTCGTTGACCAGGTCGGCGAGGAGTTCGCCGCTCTCGTCGTCACGCACCAGGGTGCCGCAGGGGACCATGATCTCGCGGTCCCGGCCCTTGCGGCCGTGCTTGCGCTTTCCCTGGCCATGGCCGCCGTTCTCGGCCTTGAAATGGGAACGGTAGCGGAAGTCGAGCAGGGAGGTCAACCGGGACGAAGCAACGATATAGACCGAACCGCCGTCACCGCCGTCACCGCCGTCAGGCCCGCCCTTGGGCACGTACTTCTCCCGCCGGAAGCTCACGCAACCGTTGCCGCCGTCACCGGCCTTGACATAAAAACGGGCCTCGTCAACAAAAGCCATACGAAAAACCTTTCAGGAGCCAGGGGACAGGAGACAGACGGAGAAACTTGCAGAGGCGCTGCGCCGGGCAAGGCCTTCGTCATCTCCATCTCCGGCGGTCCGCCGGGGGTGCGGACGGCGAAGGCCTTGCCCGGCGCACGGCCCTGCCAGAAGGCAACCATCTGTCTCCTGTCCCCTGTCTCCTGTCCCCTGAAAACAACAGGCCAGATCCCCGCGCACGGGAACCTGGCCTGGAATCGCACAAGTATCAGAACGGAAAGGCTCAGGCCGCCTCGACAGGGTAAACGCTTACCCGTTTCTTCTTGAAGGGGCCGAACTCCTCGAACCTGACCACACCGTCGATCTTGGCGTACAGGGTATAGTCACGGCCGCAGCCGACGTTCCTGCCGGGATGGAACTTTGTGCCAAGCTGCCGGACAAGGATGTTGCCAGCCTTGACGAACTGGCCGCCGAAACGCTTGACACCCCTTCTCTGACCGATGCTGTCGCGGCCGTTTCTCGAACTGCCGCCTGCTTTCTTATGGGCCATTGCAGTATCCTCCCTGATGAGCTCAGCAGTTTATCGCCTTGATCTCGAGCGCGGTGAAAGGCTGACGGTGGCCGCGTTTAACCTTGTAGCCCTTGCGCCTTTTCTTCTTGAACACCAGCACCTTCCTCGCCTTGTCCTGGGCCAGGATGGTGGCGGAAACCCTGGCACCCTCGACGAGCGGCTGACCGATACGGACATCCCCGCCGTCGGCCACCAGAAGAACCTCGTCAAGCTCGACCGTGTCGCCGACCTCGCCGGGCAGTTTCTCAACCCTGAGAATATCGCCGGGAGCAACCTGATACTGCTTGCCTCCGGTCTTCACAACCGCGTACATGTCAAAAACCCTCCGGGAGCTTAGTATTCTCTAAAAAAAAAATCATACCAGCAGGACACGCCCTGCCGCAGGCGTTCCATGTGAAGCGGACATTAATACCACAGGACCACTTTTTGTCAAGTTTCAATACGAACGGGCCCGCAAAATCCCGCCGTGCGGGCCTGTTACGAGACCGAAGGCAAAAGGCAAAAACAAAAAAACAAAAATATCGGGAGGTTAAAACCTCACTCTGATCCCGGCGCCGGCGTCGTAGCCGGAGTCGTGGCCGGCTGTGAGCGAGAACGTCTTGTTCAGCCGCCACTCGAGGCCGTAGCGCCAGTTGTCGTCGGTGTCGGCGCTCCATGAGAACGACAGCCTCGGCAGAATCCGGATCTCGCTTGCGGCGGCGAGGCGGAGATCGCCGTTGTCGTCCACCCGCAGCTCGGCCTCGATGTACAGCGGCAGGACGTACCTTATCCCGGCCACACCCAGACTTTCCTCCTCGTCGAAATCGCCGCCGATGAACAGGGTGAGGAAACGGCCGAAATAACGGCCGTACCAGGGCGATACCTCCCAGGCGTCCTTCCAGTCGGAATCCCATTCCAGGCCGAACTCGTTCCTGTTGTTGGCCGCCTTGAGCTCGCCCGAGTTCATGTGGCTGGCGATATCGGCCTCGGCCCAGGCGAAAAAATGGTCGTCGTCGATCTCGGTCCGGCTCATCTTCTTGGCCGCGGCCAGGGCCGGGTCGATCTCCGAGCCTGCGTAATGCACCACCCGGGCCATGCCGCTCATCAGGTGGTAGAGGATGTGACAGTGGAAGAACCAGTCCTTGTCCTCGCTGGCGAGAAACTCGATCACCGTGGTGGCCATGGGCGCGACGTTGACCGTGTGCTTGAGCGGGGCGTGGTCGCCCTGGCCGTTCATCACCCGGAAGAAATGGCCGTGCAGGTGCATGGGATGGGCCATCATCGTCTTGTTAACCAGGTGGAAACGGACCACCTCGCCCTTGCGGATCAGGATCTTGTCGGCCTCGCTCAGGGGGATGTTGTTTATCGACCACTGGTAGCGGTCCATGTTGCCGGTGAGATTCAGGACCACTTCCCGCACCTTGCGGCCCGGCGGCATTGTGGTGGGACGGATCGAGCGCAGGCGGGCGTAGGTGAATCTTTTTTCCTTTTTCTGCCTGCCGGCCCCGTAAGAAGCCTTCCCGTAGGCGCCTTCGGCAATTCCCGGATCAAGGTCTTTTTGCGCCTGACGCGTCAAGAAACCCGCTTGTTTGAGGGCTTTGGCCCGAGTTTTGCGGGTTTTAGCGTCAGGCGCAAAAAGACCCCGGGAATGCCGTTCCAAGCCGGAGGGAATGCTTCTTGCGGGGCCGGCCTCCTCCTTGCCTCCATCCGGTCGGACAGCGTGCATCATCCCCTTTTTCAAGGCCGGGGCCGCATGGGCCTTGTGCCCCATATCCATCCCGGCCATCCGGTGGCCGGAGCGCATCATCTTGAATGGATCGGGGGCCCGGACCGCCGGGGCCTCCTTCACCTCGCCCCGGCCGATGACCGCCGAGGCGAACCCCGAGCCGTCCACGGCCGTGGACGGCTCGGGGT
>JALWTY010000095.1 GCA_026993265.1 Desulfobacterales bacterium | reverse complement strand
CCCTATTCCCCTAAACCCCTAAGCCCCTAAGCCCCTAATATGGAAAACTCGAGCATCCTGACCCTGCTGCGCCAGGACGGCCCCTTCGCCACCAGGGACGAGCCGCCGGGCGCGGCCACGTTTTCGGCGGCGGCGCGGGAATTCGCCAGAAGCCTGCGCCGCATGGGCCTCGTCACCCGTTACCGTGTCCTGCGCGAGCAGATATGCAGCCTGACGGGCGCGGCCGGTTTCGCCGGCATCCACGCAAGCGCCGCGAGTTCCGGCCGGAGCAGGGGGTTCGAGGAGCGGGCCTGCCTGATGCTCGGCCGGATGTTCGGTTTCAGCGGCCGCGACAGCGAGATCACCGGCCGGATAAAGTCGTGCTCCATGGCCGCGGACAGCGTCATCCGCTTCCTGCGCCAGAACGTGCTCAAGAGCCACGCCGCCCACGTGGAGATGACCAACGAGATCGACGTCACCTCCAACCCGGCCGAGCTCCTGCTCATCACCTTTGATCCGGGATACCACAAAAAGGCGCGTTTCGAGGCCAAACGCAAGCTGATCCTGATGCTGCTCGCCGGAGCCATAGAACAGAGGGAAAGGGAAACCGGCACGGAACAGCGGTTCGCCGAGTTCCTCGGTTTCCTGAACGATCACGTATGGAGCCCGGCTTTGAAGATCGGCGAGCTCGACCTGGTGTACATCGAAAGCGAACACCGGCCGGACGATTTCGCCTGCGCAAGGGCCAGGGTCATAAGCCCGGAAGAGGCCGCTGCCTCTGCGCCTGCGGCCCTGCGCAAGCTGACCCTGGTAAAACGCCGCCGTTTCACCTGCGAAGGCCGCGACATACCCATCCACGTCAGCATCAGGAAAAAGGGCACAGAGGCGAAAATCCTGAAACTTTTGCGCAAGGGCAGGGAAAACCCGGCCCTGGCCGTGGACGACGAGCTGGGGCTCATGGCGGTGGTCGATTCCCTGCGCGAGGTCAAGCTCTTCCAGAAGCACCTCGCGGACTGCGCCGGCCGGGCAGGCTCGTTTCTCGCCCTCGAGGACATCAGCGACACCCTGACCACGGGCAGGGCCTACGAAAGCGGCAACACCGGCAGCGCCACGGCCACGGCCATGCTCAAGTTCTTCGCCCGCATGGGCGGGATGCGGGTGGAGTTCATCATCCACACCAACAGAAGCTATCTCGACTACATCTACCGCCGGGACGTGGCCCACGACGAATACGAGATAAGAAGGCTGTTCGACACCGGCGTCATATCCCTGCTCTTTCCCGAGGACATCTACCGGATCGACCACGCCCGCCTGCGCGCTTTTCTGCTTGAAAAATGCCGGGAACGGATCGAGGCTCCCTCTCCGGCCGCCCTGTGAGCAGAGACCCGGCCGCGCCGCACCGGCCGCTCAACCGCCGAAGCCGCCACAGGTCATGACGAGGTCCGCGGCCACCGCGAGGATGGAGAGGACGAAGATCACCAGGTAGTTGATGTTCTCCCGCGATTTCACCAGGCTCGCAAGCAGGTATTCCAGCACCTCGCGGTCCTCGCCGGAAAGCTCCCTTCCCTGCCGCAGCTTGCCGAGGAGATCGTAGTCGGCCACCGCCTGCCTGCGTTTGCGGCTTATCAGGTAGCGGTAGAGAAAAAAGGCGAAATAACCCGTCACTCCCACGTACCACACCGGACGGAACCAGGGGCTTTGCAGGTGGGCCAAAACCACCAGAACCCGGAAGGCGAAGGCGGAGACGATGCCGATGACGAAAAAAAGATTGATGACCAGGGGGGAGACGGTGTGGGGCGGCCGGGAGGAACTCATCGCAATATTTCCTTGACTTCATCTTGTTAGGCGATTATCTACCTGACAATCATTTACCTGAATACTGTCGTAATCCTGCAGAACGTGGAGAACAATGTAATGAAACGCGCAAGGCTTGTCATCCCGGCAATGCTCATGGCCTTAACCCTGGCCGGCGGCTGCGTGAGCAAAAGCAAGTACACCGAGCTCGAGGGCCGTTACCGCAAACTAAAGGTGGCCAAGGAGGAGGCCCTGGCCGAGGCGGAAAGGGACTGCCGCGAACGCGAACTGGTCCTGAGCCAGGAACTCGACCAGGTGCGCGAGGAGCGCAACCGCCTGGAGGAGGAAAACGCCCGCCTGGAAGAGGAAGAGGCCAGGATAAGGGCCAGCGAGCAGGAAAAGGAGGAACGGCTGCGCTCCATGGAACGCGACATGGAAGAGCTCCAGGAACGTTTCCGGAGCCAGCTCGCCCGGAAGGACGCGGTCATCTCGCGGATAGAAAACACCCTCAAGATAGAGCTGGTGGACAAGCTCTTCTTCCGTTCGGGCAGCGCCGAGATCACCAGGAGAGGCGCGCGGCTGCTCGCCAAGGTGGCCCCGCTCCTCAAGCAGGAGACCGACAAGGAGATCCGGGTGATCGGCCACACCGACGACCTGCCCCCGAGCCCGCGGCTCAAGGAAAAATACCCCTCCAACTGGGAACTCTCCTGCGCCCGGGCAGCGGCCATCGTCCGGGCCCTGCAGTGGGGCTACAAGATAGATCCCCGCCGCATCAGCGCGGTGGGCGTGGCCCATTACCGCCCGGTCACGGTGAAGATGAAGGGAAAGAAGGCCCGGCGCAGCAACCGGGTGGTCGAGATAATCCTCTCCCCGCTCAAGGTGCGCTGAACGTCACACTCTGACCGCCTCGTAAAAAGCCCGCTTTTGCGGCCTTTTTACGAGGCGGAAGGCAAAAGGCAAAAGTAAAAAAAATCCCCTGGAGCCGACGGCCCAGGGGATTTTTTTACCGCCTTCCCTTACGGGCAAGGGTTATTTCTTCTTCGGTTTCTTGGGCGGGTGGCGCATGTGGTCGATGCCCGAGACCTTGGTGATCTCGAGATGACAGGTCTCGCAGTTCATCTGACCGCGGGTGAACTGGCCGGTCTGGTAGTTCTTGCCCTTGTAGTGACACACCTTGCACGAGGCGGCCTCGCCCGGGGTCTTGCTGCCGAAGATGCCGTTGTTGAGCAGGTCGACGGTGAAGGCGGCGACATCGCCGGCGAGCCGGGCGCAGCGCTCGGACCGTTCAGATGAACCGCTGGCGTAGCCGGAGGCCAGGCACCACCTGGTCACCGAGACGTGGCAGAGGTTGCTGCCCGCGACGCTCCGGGGCAGCTCGCCCGTGGGCGCGACGATGTTGGTGGGCAGGGCGGTCTCCGAGTACCAGGTGAGCAGGTCGGAGATGAAAAGCTTGGCGTCGGAGTTGCCGCAGAGCAGGCCGATGGCGGCGCAGGCGCCGTTCAGGGCCCCGCAGAGGGTCGCGAACCCGGCCGCCCCGCCCGCGGCCCACTCCATCATCTGGGTGGGGATGGCGCTGTAGGGCTCGCCCACCTTGTCGGCGAGCTGGCCGATGATCGCGTGGAAGGTGGCGAAGCCGCAGTGCTTGTGTTTGACCCCGCCGATCTCTATCCCCTTGTAGCCCTGGTAGCCCATGAGCCTGGTCTCTTCCACGTCGAGCTGCAGGCCGCTGGCGGGATCAGGATAGCCCAGGGGATGGGATGCCGGCGCGGCCTCGGCCCGGCCGGCCAGGGTTCCCAGTCCGCCGGAGACCGCCACCCCGGCCGCGATGGTCGCAACACCTGCCTTGAGAAATTCCCTTCTATTCTTATCCTTCATGGAGTCTCTCCTTGTTTTTTAGGTTCCGTGCCCGCACGGGCCTCACTTGGCCTCCCCGGCCCACTTGTGGATCTCCCATCTGGCGATCTTCTTTATCGCCCACCGGACGTCCCGGCCTCCATGGCAGCCGGTGCCGTTCACCCCGCAAGAATAGGGGAGGTTGCCCTCGACCTTGAAGTCGTGGGAGGCGCGCATGGGCACGGAGGGGTCACTGCTCCACGGAACCTTGGGCATATGGCAGTCGATGCAGCGGGCCCCGCCCTTTTCCACGCATTTCCTGCCGATCTTGCCGAACTCCACCCGGTGGCGCTCGCCGCTGTGGCAGCCGACACAAAGCTCGTCGGCGTCGGCGAGGTCCAGGGAGACGTACTCGCCGGTGTCCACGTCATAGCGGGCGATGACCGAGGGCCGCGGGTAGGGGGGATGGCAGACCCCGCAGGTGACCGACTGCCAGTCCTCGAGCTTGACCGGGGAGTTGTTCATGTACGAGGCCCCGGGATCGGCCTCGAACGGCGCATGGCACCGGGCGCAGAAGGTATTGCCCTGAACGCGGCCGAAGGTGCGGGAATGGGGGCCGGCCTTCCACTTGTCGACCACGGGCTTCATGTGCGCGCCGGAGGGATAATGGCACCCGGCGCAGCCGTCCGCCTCCGACTGGTTGTAAAAGGCCGCCGCCGGCCGCGCGCAAAGGAGCGCCGCCGCCAGCAGGATCCCAACGGACGTCTGTGCGATGATCTTTTTCCTCACTCTTTTCCTCCCTATGGATTCATGTGAAGAACAACCAACCGACAATACCGGAAACGGCGCCCACGTTTGCGCATATGGAGTCATTTCGGGTGCCGTCATTCATCTAACTGCTCCACTGCACCGTCCGGCAAGCCGGGCCTACGACGGCGGAAATCCCGCCGCCGACCGCTCTAACACTTATTATGATTATAAAATCCTAACAACATGTCAACCCTATAAACCGACCGCGCCCTGGCCAAAAGGCGCAAGGATTTACACACAAACTAAAAATGATTATTATTATCCCAAACAGACGATGCTCGATGCTCGAAACCGAGACGCCCCCGCGAGCCATAATGGAACAAAAGCCCTTGCCTCCGGCTTCACGCCGAGGCCGCCAAGAGGTGTTCTAATGAAGCTTGTTATCCTGGCTGTCCTGTCGTTCGCTTTTACCGTGGTGGCCACAGCCAACAGCGCGGACACAGACGGAAAAAAAGAGGCCATGTTCGCCGGCGGCTGTTTCTGGTGCATGGAAAAGCCGTTCGAGGAAATGGATGGCGTCCTGTCGGTCACCGCCGGTTACAGCGGCGGTGAGACGAAAAAACCCAACTACGGAAACTACGCGGCCGGCGGCCATATCGAGGTGGTTCACATCGTCTACGATCCGGCGGTGACGAGCTTTGCCCGGCTGCTCGATACCTTCTGGCACCAGGTAGACCCCACCGACCCGGGCGGCCAGTTCGTCGACCGCGGCCACGCTTACACCACCGCAATATTCCATTACGACGAGGAGCAGCGGAAGACCGCGGAGGAATCGCGGGCGCGGCTCGATGCGAGCGGAGTCTTCCGGAAACCCGTAGTCACCCCCATCCTGCCTGCCAAGGAGTTCTTTCCGGCCGAGGAGTACCACCAGGACTATTACAAGAAAAACCCCATCCGCTACTGGTTCTACCGCAGCCGGTCGGGGCGCGACCAATTCCTGGAAAAGACATGGAAGGGCCGCCGGTGGACGGCGGACGGCCCGGACGAAGACGGGCTGAAAAAGCGGCTCACCCCGATGCAGTACCGGGTGACCAGGGAGAACGGCACCGAGCCTCCCTTTGCCAACGCCTACTGGGACAACAAGGAGCCGGGAATATACGTGGACATCGTCTCGGGCGAGCCGCTCTTCAGCTCCAGGGACAAGTTCGATTCCGGCACCGGCTGGCCGAGCTTCACCCGGCCTCTTGTGCCGGAGAACATCGTGGAAAAGGAGGACCGCGGCCTGTTCGCGGTCAGGACCGAGGTGCGCAGCCGCAAGGCCGACTCCCATCTCGGCCACGTCTTCAGGGACGGGCCGCCGCCCACCGGCCTCAGATACTGCATCAACTCCGCGGCCCTGCGTTTCGTCCCCAAGGACCGCCTCGAGGCAGAGGGATACGGCCGTTTCAGGAAGGATTTCGAATAGACTGACCGCTCCTTTCACGGACAGGGGCCAAGGCTCACGGCTCCGCTCCTCCGGCCTTCGCGGCCCTCTCCTCCACCCGGGCCGCCTTCATCCGGCCCACCACGTGGCCGGGCAGGGCCAGTGCCGCCCCGGCCGCGTATCCCACCCAGGGCTCGAGCGGGATCCAGCGCAGGGACTCGCCCGCCACATAGGTCATGTAGGCCGGGTAGAGGACCCGGTAGCCCTCGGCCTCGTCCGCGGACATCTCCTGATCCACACAGTAGCCGAGCGCGTCGCCGGTGGCCCGGGCCTCCTGGTAGAGCGGCCCCAGGGGAAGGAGGCGCATGAGCCCGTACCAGCCCCTGAATCCCCGGGGTTTGAGGGCGAAATCCTTGGCGTGGCCGGCCTCGTGCAGGGCCACGGCCGGGATGTCGGAGTAGATGTTGATGGTGTTGGTGTAGGGGTTGTAGTTGTCGCCGCCGAAGAGACGGCCGGGCAGGACGGTGTACATCGCCACGCTGAGCGCGCCCACGGTCCAGCGGAAGAAACCGGGCATGTCGCGGTTCTTGGCCAGCCTTATCCACTCGCCGCCCGGGGCGTACTGGTTGAGGCGGACCTTGACCGCGGAGAGCCGGTTGGCCTCGAGATACCTGCTGACCGCCTCCTCGGTGGCGGGCGAGATGTGGTGGTTGTCCACCCGCCGGTTCCAGAGGATGAGCTTGGAGGGCAGGGAGAAGAGGTAATCGCCGAGGAAGTCGACCACCGGCTGGGGCCGGCCGCGCTCCACC
>JALWTY010000094.1 GCA_026993265.1 Desulfobacterales bacterium | reverse complement strand
CGCCGACAATCACCACATCAATCAATTCACTCATATCTTCCTCCTTGACAGGATAAAATGCCGTATTATGCCCAAAAAATGTGGCTAATCAAATGAAATAATGCCATGATAAAGAGAATAAACAGGCTGTCTCCGGTTCCAGGCGGGCGGGTTGGAAACCCGCCCCTACGGGTGCCGTTGGGGCATTTTTTCCGGTGACAATGTACGAAGCTACCTTGCCCGACACTGACTGTCAAGCCGACATCAACACCATGCCGCTCTTATGAAACATTGTATCGTTGCCAGCTACCTCGCCATCTCCCTGTGCGCGGTGATCCTCCTGCCGGCCTACACCCTGTTCTTCCTGCAGCCCGCGTTCCGTGATTATATCACCGAGGATATCCAACAGGACGCCGCCAGCCTGGCCCATCATTTCAGCGAACTCTTCTTCCCCGAACACCAGGTCCTGACCGCCGCGGTCATCACCCCCACCGTGCACCGGCAGTTGGAAAAACTCCAGGAAGATTTCCACCTCATCAAAATCAAGCTCTTTTCCCCGGACGGCACCGTGATCTTCTCCACCACCAAGGAAGACATCGGCGCCGTCAATATCCACGACTATTTCAAGGACGAGGTCGCCCATGGCCGCCGCTACACCAAGGTGGTACGCAAGAACAAAACCTCACTGGAAGGACAGACCATGCCGGTGGACGTGGTGGAGACCTATGTCCCCATCATGAAGGGCAGCCGTTTCATGGGCGCCTTTGAGATCTATTACGACATCACCAGTCAGCGTCAGCGCCTCGAGGCCCTGGGCCACAAGAGCCGCAACGTGGGCATCGTCATCTCTCTGCTCCTCATGGCGGCGGCCCTGGCCGCCGCCCGCCACGCCGCCCGCAGCCTTGCCGCCAAAGAACGCGCCGAAGAGGCCCTGCGCCGGGCCAACGACGAGCTCGAGCACCGGGTCGAGGAGCGGACCCGTGATCTCGAGGCCCTCAATAACACCCTGCGTGACGAGGTCAAAAAACGAAAAGAGATCCAGGAGAAGAACGAGGAGCTCATCGCCGAACTCACCAGCGCCCTGCAAAAAGTAAAGACCCTCTCCGGTCTGCTCCCCATCTGCTCCTCATGCCAGCAGATCCGGGACGCGGAGGGAGAATGGCACAAGGTCGAGGAATATATCCAGCACCGGACCGACGCCGAATTCACCCACGGCATCTGCCCGCGCTGCGCCAAGCGCCTCTATCCCGATCTCTACGCCGCCATGGAGCAAGAGGAGAATCAAACTTCCTGAAAGGGAAAATCAGGATCAGAGATCATCTTGCTCATGCGCTGCTTCTTGGTGGTGGTCCGGTCGTGGAAATCCACCACCTTCTCGATCATGGCCATGAGTTCGTCTTCGGAGAGGCCGCGGCCGATGCGCCGGCCTTTTTTGGGGTGCGGGCCGCCCTTGCCGCCCACGTAGAGGTCAAAGCCGCCGCGGGTGGCCTTGATGCCGATATCGGTGGTGAGGACGTTGGAACAGGAGGCCGGACAACCGGCCACCGCCACCTTGAACTTGGGCTTGACCTTTTCGCGGCCGCCAAAGGTCCGCAGGATCCGACGG
>JALWTY010000093.1 GCA_026993265.1 Desulfobacterales bacterium | reverse complement strand
CTCCGGGACCGGGCCGCGGCGGTGGAGGGAATCGCCGGACAGGTCGATGCCCACCGCGGCCCGGTCCCGGAGGATATGGATGTTCACGCGGATGTCCGGCGCGGCGGGATCGACCGGGGGGCGGGCGCCGCTCTGGTCCCGGAACCGGTCCACGATGGCGTCCTTGGCCTTGAGGGCCGCGTAATGGCTGTGGCTGATGGCCGAGGCGGAGCAGGAACAGGTGACCGCGAACGTCTCCTCCAGGCCGAAATGCTCGCCCCAGTCGATCTCTCTTACCCCGTGGTACAGCTCTTCCGGCGAGGCGGCGGGAAATTTTTTTATCAAGAGGATCACCCGGTTGGCCACCCGCGACCACAGGCAGGCCCGCAATCCCCCTTCGAGATCCGCGGTGAAGGCCGCGCCGCCGCGGGTTTCCCTGGCCGTAGCCATGCCCAGCTCCCGCAGCTCCGCGGCCAGCAGGGACTCGAGGTTTTTCGGGGCGGTGGCAAAGAACTCAAACGGCATGGGGAACCAGTGGACAATTCAGGTAACTTGCGTTTCGGCGCTGATGGTACAATTGTTTTTGGGGAAGGTCATCCCAAAACAAACCAGGAGGCGCGGCCATGGAAAACAATCACCAGGAAAAGGATGTCGGGCTCTACGAGAAACTGCTCTCCCGCACCAGGGAGCTCCTCGATTCCGGCCGCAAGGGGCTGGACGAGGCCGTCAGGAAGGCGGGGGAGGAGATAACCGCGGCCGGGGAGTACACCCGCGAGCAGGCGGAAAAGATCTCCGAGTACGTCCGCCGCGACCTCGAGGAGATGGAGAAAAACGCCCGCCGCGCCGGCAAGGCGATCCGCAAGGCGGTGGATCCGAAGCGGGTGGAGGGGAACGTGAAAAGCGGCCTGGCCCGCCTGCTCCGCGCCTTTGCCGACGCGGCCGCGCGCCTGGCCGAGCGGGCCGAGAGACAGGTGGAGTACCGCACCGGCGAGGTCACCGCCGCCGGCACCCTGGCCTGCCGGGCCTGCGGGGCGGAGATGACCCTGAAACAGCCGGGCCGGATCCCGCCCTGCCCCAAGTGTTACAAGACCAGGTTCATGCGGGTGGGGTGAGGGTGCCCGGAAGGCCGTGGTTGCGATCCCCGTCCGTTTCTCACAGGCCTGAATCCGTGAGCGTTCGAGAGCGGGCCAGATGCAAGGAGGCAACGACGTTGATTATCAGCCCGTTGAGAAACTACTGCGCTTGATGATTCTGCGTCAAAATCCGGCTCAAAATGCTCATTTACCCTATGTAAACAGCGCTTTTTCGCCGGATTTTTCCTTGCCTCATCTGCGCTCGCTACGTTTTTCAACGGGCTGTTATACTTCGGTATATCAACTCGTTGCCGACACAGCAAATGGCCCGCTCATCAAGCGCCCCGCAGGGCGGCGGATGAAATTTTGTCAAGGCGTTTTTATTGAAAAGTTACGGTGTTCCAACTTGATGGACCCGTAACAACGGGTCCATCATCCGCCGCAGGACGCGGCGGCGAAATTGCGCTGTTTGAAAAACTGCGTAATTTCGAGAGGAAAGCCGAAGCTACGCTTTGGCTTTCCGTTGAGTAACAA
>JALWTY010000092.1 GCA_026993265.1 Desulfobacterales bacterium | reverse complement strand
GGCGGTGAACAGCATCGGCATGGTGAGCAGAGAGGACTCCAGACGGCGGGACAGCGCGGCGAAGGCGAGGATGGCGAGCAGGATCAGGGCGAGATAGAGGTGTTCCATGGCATGGGCTCCTGTCGTTCAGGAGGCCCCCGATGATTCCTGGCACGGGATGGTGGTGACGCATCGCCCTGGCAGGCCCGCCCACGGGCGCGCCCTCCCTTGCCCCGTCATACATCACGGACAGAAGCGATTTTCGCCGCCAGATACCGTGCCGGAAATGATCCGGTGCTTCCTGATCGCAGTGGTTGTCGAACACGGCCCCGACATATCCCGCCCCACCACTCACAGGAAGATCGGGCCCCCTCTGAGCCGGATTGTCCCGCGACATCCCACACACCACCTGAATTCAAAGAACCGCCGGCTCGGAAAGGACGATACCAGATCCCCACGAATTGCCAAACAGGCCCCATGTTCCACCTTGTCGCGGCCTGCAGTCCTCCCGGTCGGGCCGCCGGGGCGAATACGAGGGAATAGACTTCCCGCCCGCACAGTCTCTATCATGGTGACTCGTCAATCAGGCAGGCGCATGGATCGCCCCGGCCATGCTCAATCGGAGGCAACCATGCTGCGCGGATTTCTGATCATGCTGTCCCTCTCCCTGGCCGGCGCGGCGCAGGCACAGACGGTGCTGCACTGGGCCGGCTGCGGCATCACCAAAAAGGCCTTCATGGCCGAGCTGGCCAATGCCTACGAGAAAAAGACCGGCGTCAAGATCGTCCTCGACGGCGGCGGCGCGGCCAAGGGCATCCGCCGGGTGGCCGACCGCTCCGTGGCCCTGGGCGGCAGCTGCCGTCCCAAGCTGGCCCACGTGCCCGAGGAGATGCGCGCCCGGCTCAATCCGGTGGCCTGGGACGCGCTGACCGTGATCGTGCATCCCGACAACCCGGTCGACAATATCACCCTGACGCAGCTGCGCGCGGTGCTGGAGGGGCGCATCACCAACTGGAAGGCCCTGGGCGGGCCGGACCGACCGCTGGAACTGCTGGCGCGCAAGAGCCGCTTCTCCGGGGTCGGGCGGGTGCTGCGCGAGCTGCTGTTCAACGACTACGAAAAGGTGTTCGTGGCCAGCAAGTTCTACAAGTCCTCGGGCCCGCTGGAAAAGGCGGTGGAACAGAACCCCAATGCCTTGGGGGTCACCGGGGTGAGCAGCGCGCACAAGCGCAAGGTCAAGCTGCTCTCGCTCAACGGCAAGGCGCCGGATTATGAACACATCCGCAAGGGGGAATATCTGCTCTACCGGCCGCTCTACATCACCTACAATCCGGCCCACCCGCAATACCGCGAGGCCAAGCGTTTTGTCGATTTCGCTCACAGCCGCCAGGGCCGCGAGATCATCCGCCAGACCGGCTCGGTGCCCTATCTGGACGCCCTCAACCTGATCCGCAAGCAGCGCCAACAGTGGGACGAGGCCTACCGGCTCGGCGCGAAAGAGCCTCAGCAATGAAAAAAGGCGGCATCCGCGATGCCGCCCCTGTCATGGACTGAGAAAGTGCCGCAGCCGCTCAGTCGCGGTCGCCGCAACTGCCGGTGTCGCAGGCATCCTCGCCCAGG
>JALWTY010000091.1 GCA_026993265.1 Desulfobacterales bacterium | reverse complement strand
GCCGTTTGCCGCGGACGGGGGGCGGGCGGCTCCGGCGGGGAGGCCGCGGCCAGGAACCTCTCCGTTCCCCGGCCGCGGGGGTAGAAGGATATGCCCAGCCTGCGGTGGAATTCCAGGAGGTTGCGGATTTCTCCGATTATGTCGCCCATCCTATCTCACCAGTTTCGCGCCCATGAGCTTCAGCGATTGTCCGGGCCTTAGAACCACCGCTGTTGTCCCGCGTTTTTTCGTCTCGCGGACGAATTCGTCCGGGGTTGCGGCCAGGAGCGGGAAGGTGGCGAAGTGCATGGGCACGGTCCATTTGGCTCCCAGGTCTTTTGCGGCCATTGCCGCGGCCCTTGCGGTCATGTTGAAGTGGCCGCCCACGGGCAGCAGGGCGAGGTCAGGGCGGTACAGCCTGCCGATGGCGGCCATCTCGGCCGAGTAGCCGGTGTCGCCCGCGTGATAGACGGTGGGGCCGCCCGTTACCGTTATCACGTAGCCGCAGGGGGTGCCGGCATAGGAGAAACCGCCGCCCGCATCGCTCATCCCGCCGGAGTGCAGGGCCGGAACCATGGCAACCCGCACCTCGCCGTCGGCCAGGATGATTTCGCCGCCGATGTTCATCAGGGTGTCCATGCCCGCCTGCCGGGCGGGAAAACCCTTTGCCTTGAGCAGGGTGCCGACTTCGTACTGGGCTATGAGCCGGGCCCCGGTTTTTTTGCCTATGGCAATGGCGTCGCCCACGTGGTCCTGGTGGCCGTGGGTTATGAGGATGTAGTCCGCCCCCACAGCCGCGGCCAGCGGTTCTGCGGCCGGGTTTTTAGGGTTGGTGAGCCAGGGGTCGATGAGGAGCAGGGCGCCGCCGGGCGTCTTGACGCTGAAGGCGGCGTGGCCGTGCCAGGTGACGGTGGTGACGCCTGCGCTCCGCGCCGCGGCGGGAAGGATGAAGACGAGCAGGGAAAGGGCGATGACGGTCAGGGTCTTCATGGGTTGGCCTCCATCCGTTGTTTGAAAGGAACGGCTGTCATCCCGTTGAAAAAGCCACGAGCAAGGACGAGGCAATAATCCGGCGGGAAGGCTACTGACCCTGGGGCCGGAGACGCGGCGTCATCGAGCGCGGTGTTGTTTCAACGGGCTGCTACAGCCTCACTTCTATCATGCCGGTGGTGGTGGGCCACAGGAGGTGATCGCGCTGCAGGAACAGCCTGATCTTGTCTCCCTTCTTCTTGTACAGCATTACCACCTTGATGTCGTTTATGTCAGCCACCTTTTCGCCGTCAACCTCGAGGATGAGGTCGTTTTTCCTGACCCCGGCCCGGTCCGCCGGGCTTTTCTCCCTGACCGCCACGATTCTGACCCCTTCCTTCTCCTCTTTCAGCACCACGCCCATGAGCGGCAGCGGAGGCAGCGCTCTTGCCGTGGTGTCCATGAGGAAGTCGGCCGCGGCTGCGGCGTCCCACCCCCTTGCGCGGTTGAGCAGCACCGCCTGCTTTGCGCCGAGCCTGCGCTTTACGCGCGGGGGGATGGCGTCCGGCTCCACATGCCCCCGGCCGGCGAGGATGACCATGCGGCTCTCCGGATGGCGTTCGAGGTAATCAGCCGCGGTCTCGGCCATGGTCTCGTCCCAGATGGCCTGGGCCTGGAGAAAGTCGCTCAGGCGGCCCCCCTTCCTGTGCATGCGGAACACCCGGTTGAGCCGCTCGCGGTATCCGGGCAGGGTGAGGTCGCGGTCCGGCGGCAGCCCGGCCAGTTCCTCATCGCTCAGGGCGAGCAGGCCGCCGTTGCGGTAGACCTTGCTCACCGTGGCCTTGGGCTGGTTCAGGGCGATCACAGGGATGGCGTTCTTGCGGGCAAAGTCGAGGATGGGGCGGTAGAAACGGTAGTCGTAACCCCAGCGCTTGAAATATTTTGCTTCCCGCAGGAAAGAAGGCTCGTCCAGCTCCTTTTTGAGAATGTAACGGTCCAGGACCTCCTGCTGGTCGCGGCTGAACATCTCCATGCCGATGGCGAGTTTTTTGTCCGGGGCCTGGCGGTGCATGGCCCGGACCACCCGGATCTGGAGATGGTGGTCGGCCGCGCTGGTGTGGGATTCGCCCACGTACACCACCCGGCGGTCGGCGATGCGTTTCATCACCTCTGTGAAGGAAAGCCTGGGCCTTCTGGCGAAACCCGACGGCTCGGGATTCACCAGGTAACGGATGCCGGACGCGCTCGGGATGATCTCCTTCTTTGTTATCCGGCCCATCGCGAACTCGAGCAGACTGTACTTGCCGTAATGCCGCAGCTTGCGGACCGCGGCCGCGACCTCGGCCTTTGAGCTTGCGCACACCAGGGTGGCGGTGCGGGCGGGCGCGAGCGGGTTCTTGCGCACCTCGAGCCTGAACCCGTCCGTCTCCGCCTCCGCGCCGGTGGCGAACATGGCCCTGGCCCGGCCGCCGGTCGCGTCCACGAAGACGATGTCCGCCGTCTCCAGCTGCCGGTCATCGACCTCGCTGTCGAAAACGGTCTCGTCGCCGTCCTTCCTGACCGCGGCGAGGAAGTCCGCGAACTTCTCCCGCGTCTCTTCGTCCTTGAGGATGAAGAGCCTCTTTTCCGCGCCCCTCACCCGCGACCACACCGGCGGGATTTCGCTTCCGTCCAGGCGGCGGGCAAGGTCGTATTCCGGGTCGAGGATCACGGTTTCCGGGTAGTCGTCGAGCTCGATTTTCACCCCGGTCTTTTTCCCCGCCTCGATGGTTTTGTCGACCGTTCCCGACGGGGTGACGACGCGGACCGGCACGTTCAGCATGGAAATCTTCTCCCCTTTCTGCTCGATGTCGAAGCGCAGGGTTATGCCGCCGTCCTTTTCTGTCACGTTGAGGCCGCGGGCCGCGATGGCCGGGTCCTCGCGCGTGGTCAGCCAGGCGGTGAAGAAGTCGGCGAGTTTTTTGCCCGAGGCCTCTTCCATTGCCGCCTCGATGTCGCTCCAGCCCGCGCTGCGGTAACGGAAACGCTCATAGAAGATGCGCAGGCCTTTTGTGAAAGCCTCGCGGCCGATGCGTTTTTCGAGCATATGGAAAAACATGCTCGCCCGGCCGTAGCCCACCGCCCGCCTGGCCTCGCTTCCCGCGGTGAGGTGGCTGACGCCGCCGGTGAACTCCGCGAGGCTTATGGCGTTGTCCTTGTGCACATAGCTTTCGATGGTAAGGAGCTGCCCCTTGCGGAACTCCGCGCCCCTGCCCGCATCAGCGGCAAAGCTCTGGTCGGCCAGGTATGTGGCGAGCCCCTCGCACCAGTTGCCGCTCTCCGCCGCCACCTCCACCGCGTTGCCGAACCACTGGTGCAGGATCTCGTGGCCCAGCGAGGTCGAGGTGATGAAGGGCAGCCGCGCCACCATCTGGCCGAGCAGGGTGAAGGTGGGCACGGCGAACCCGGTGGGCAGGCGGTTCTCCACGATGCTGAAACGACTGTAGGGAAAGGGGCCGAGCAAATCCTGGTAGCGGCGGACGTAGGCCGCGGCGCGCTCGAGGTATTCGTCCACAAGCTCCTCGTCTTCCGGGAAGAAGAGGGCGTAGATGTCAGGGCCGTCCCCGACCGTTTTTTTTCTGACCGTCCAGGGCCCGGCAACGAGGACCAGGCGCCGCAGGGGATGGGGGAAGGAAAATGCGGCCACGGCCCCGCCGTTTTCTTCCTGCTCGGTGATGGTTTCCGCCTGGCTGACCGCGTGGAACCCCGCGGGCAGCCTTGCTGTGAGGGAGAAGACGGCCGGGCCGCCGGGATCCGGGTGCCAGGGGCCGTGCAGATAGATCTGGCCCGGGGTGATGAGTTCGTCTTTGGCCGCACTGTGGGTCCATGTGATCCTGATCTCGCGGCGCTGCTCCGATACCGGCAGGTTCAGGACCCGGTCACGCTTGCGGTGGATTGCGTTGTTGCCCTGGCCCGGCTCGCGGCCGTTTATCAGGATTTTTTCCACGTCGAGTCCGGAGAGAAAGATATCGCGCCGCACGCCGGCCGGCAGGGTGATGAGCGCTTCGCCGTGCACGGTCCCGGCCGTGGTGTCGAATTCTGCCCTGATTGCGGCGCTGACCGCGCTTGCTGCGGCGTTGGCGGGGAAGATGGCGATGAGGGCCGCAAGGGACAGGGCGGCGAAGAGAACAGGGTCAGGCAATCTTCTGGGCAACGATCCACTCCTCGAGTTTTCCGGCTGCGTCCTCCGCCCGCTTGCGGCCGCGCATCTTTTTGGGGATCTTGCGGCCGAGCGGCGGAAACAGGCCAAAGTTTATGTTCGACGGTTGAAAGTTTTTCGCCTCGCTGCGGTACAGGTGGGCAAGGAGAGCGGCGAGGGCGGTGCCCTCCGGCGGCGGGACGGGCGCAAGCCCCAAGACCTTCCTGGCCGCGAAAACGCCCGCGAGCAGGCCGGCGGCGCAGGATTCCACATATCCTTCGACCCCGCTCACCTGGCCTGCGAGCAGCACGCCCGGACGGGCCGCGAGCTCAAGCCCGGGGGCGAGCACCTTTGGCGCGCGGACAAAGGTGTTGCGGTGCACGCTGCCGTAGCGGAGGAACTCGGCGTTTTCCATGCCCGGAATCATCCTGAAGACCCTTTTCTGTTCGCTCCAGGTGATCCTGGTCTGGAATCCTACCATGTTGAAGGCGGTGCCTTCCAGGTTTTCGCTTCTGAGCTGGACCACGGCGTAGGGGTCGCGGCCGGTGCGGGGATCGGGCAGCCCCACCGGCTTCATGGGGCCGAACCTTGGCGTGTCCGGCCCCCGTTCCAGCATCACCTCGATGGGCAGGCAGCCCTCGAAGTAGCGCGGATCCTCGAAGTCCCTGGGCCGCACCCGGTCGGCCGCGGCCATGGCGTCTATAAATCTTTCGTACTCTTCCCGGGTGAAGGGGCAGTTGAGGTAGTCGCCGGGCCCGTCGTCGTAGCGGGAGGCGCGGTAGACCCTGCCGTGGTCGAGGGAATCGGCCGCGACGATGGGGGCGATGGCGTCGTAGAAGGCGAGGTTGTCCTCGCCGGTGATCCGGGCGAGATCCAGGGCGAGGGCGTCAGATGTCAGCGGGCCGGTGGCGATGATGACCGGGCCGCAGGCAGGCTCCGGGATTTTCTCCACTTCCTGCCGCACCACCTCGATCAGGGGCTCGGATTCGATTCTTTTGGTGATGAAGGCGGAGAACCGTTCCCGGTCAACGGCGAGCGCGCCCCCGGCCGGAACCCTGGTGGCGTCGGCCGCGGCCATTATCAGGGAACCGAGGCGGCGCATCTCGTTCTTGAGGATTCCCACGGCCGAGTCCGGGCTGTCGGAACGCAGGGAATTGGAACAGACCAGTTCGGCCATCTCCCCGGTCTCGTGCGCCGGAGTTTTTTTACAGGGGCGCATCTCGAAGAGCCGCACCCGCACCCCGCGCCTGGCCGCCTGCCAGGCCGCCTCGCTCCCGGCCAGCCCCGCGCCGACTATGGTGATGTATGTTTCCGTTCTTGCCGTTCTTGCGTGCATGTAATATAGACAAAACCGGCCGCGCCAAGGCGCGGCCGGCAGGGCGGGTGCGGAAAGGAGAGGCGCGGCCGGGCTGTTATATGCCCAGCTCTTTCCTGATCGCCTCGACCACGGCGTCGCTCGAGGTGCCGGTGATGGTGCGCAGCAAGCCGGTCTTCTCGTAGTAGCCGACCAGGGGCGCGGTCTTTTCGTTGTAGGTGTCGAGGCGGTGGCCGATGGCCTCCTCGGTCTCGTCGGCCCGCTGCACCACCGGGCTGCCGCACTTGTCGCAGATGCCCTCCTTCTTGGGCGGCATGGACTTTACGTTGTAGATCGCCTGGCAGTCGGGATTCTCGCAGGTGCGGCGGGTGCAGAGGCGGTCGAAGATCACGTCGCGGGGCACGTCGATGTTGACCACCATGTCGAGCTTGATCCCGAGTTTTGCGAGCAGCGCGTCCAACGCCTCGGCCTGGGGAATGGTGCGGGGGAAGCCGTCGAGAAGGAATCCCTTTTCGCAGTCAGGCTCCTGCAGCCTCTTTTCCATGATCCCCATGATGAGATCGTCCGGCACGAGATCGCCGCGCTCCATGTAGCCCTGGGCCTTCTTGCCCAGCTCGGTTCCGGCCTGGACCGCGCCCCTGAGGATGTCGCCGGTGGAGATCTGCACCGAGCCGTCTATCTTGGTGAGCATCTTGGCCACGGTGCCCTTGCCGGCGCCGGGGGCGCCGAGAAGTATCAGTTTCATCGCAATAACCTCCTGTGATTTTTTATGTTTTTTGGAATCAGCGGGCTCGTGACGATCCGGAACGGGTCAGGCAGGCACGGAATCGTCAGATTCGTAACCCACCGATATTTTTTGACTTTTTCTTCCGTTTCGTAAAGGGTCGGCATCGGGCTTTTACGAGACGGTCAGGTGGGCCACTATACATGATTTGCTCACCTTCGCCAACGCGGGGTGTTTTGTTTTCCGTATTTGTTGATATATTTCCTGTAAGGGACGGCCGGGGGTGGCTACCGGGTTATCTTCGGGTCCCGGCCCCCGCGGTTTTGAATTGGCCTTCTTTCCCGCGGGGGTTTTTTTCCTTGCCTCGTCTGCGCTCGCTACGTTTTTCAACGGGCTGTTAAATGAGCAAGGGATGCGGCCTCGCAACAAGGCCGGGGAGCGGACTTGTTCGGGCCGTAGGGAGGTGGACGATGGACTTCCGTAAGGCTGTGAGAAACACCCTTT
>JALWTY010000090.1 GCA_026993265.1 Desulfobacterales bacterium | reverse complement strand
GAGGCCGGAGATGTGGGCAAGCGGCACGCCGACGCGTATTACAAATACGCAAGGCGGGCAGATCGCCCGCAGATTCGGCCTCCCCGCGCCTCAGGTGCGGTAGTCGGCGTTTATTTTTACGTACTCCAGGGAAAGATCGGAGGTGTGATAGACGGCCGTGCCGGGGCCCGCGCCAAGGTCGATTTCGAGGTCTATCTCCGCCTTCCCGAGGAGGTTTGTGGCGCGGGACTCAGCGTCGCCGCCGGTGGCGACGCCGTTTTGCACGAGTTTGACGTTGCCGATGTATATGGCGGTCCGGTTGGGATCAAAGGTTGCGCCGCTTCTTCCCAGGGCCGCGATTATCCGGCCCCAGTTGGCGTCGCAGCCGAAGAAGGCGGTCTTGACCAGGCTGGAGGTGGCCACGGTCATCGCGGCCCGGGCCGCGTCGGCGTCGCTGGCCGCGCCTTTCACCCTCACGTGGATCAGCTTGGTCGCGCCCTCGCCGTCGCGGACGATCATCAGGGCGAGTTCCTCGAGAAGGCTGTTCAGGGCGGCGGCAAAGGACGCGGCTTCATCGCCGGTTGCGGGCGGATGGTTGCCGGCCATGCCGTTGGCGAGGATCAGGACCGAATCGTTGGTGGAGGTGTCGCCGTCAACGGTGATGCGGTTGAAACTGGCGTTCACGCCGCGGACGAGCAGTTCCCGGAGCAGGGGCGCGTCAATGGCGGCGTCGGTTAGGACGAAGGCGAGCATGGTGGCCATGTCCGGGTGGATCATGCCAGCGCCCTTGGCAAGCCCGAGCAGGCGGGTCTCGACCCCGCCCATGACCGCGGTGCGCGCGGCTGTCTTGGGCACGGTGTCGGTGGTCATCATCGCCCGGGCCACCCGTTCAAACCCGTCCGGGGCGAGGCCTGCGGCCAACTCGTCCATATGGGCTGAAAAACAGGAGAGGTCGAGGAATTCTCCTATGACCCCGGTGGACGTCACCAGAACCTCCCCGGTCTCCATGCCGGCCGCGGCCGCGGCCATCTTTCCGCAGGCCCTGGCGTGCTCCATGCCGGTCTCGCCGGTGCAGGCGTTGGCAATGCCGGAGTTGACCAGAATGGCCCGGGCCCGGCCGGACTTCAGGAGTTCCATGTCATAGAGCACGGGCGCGGCCTTGACCAGGTTGCGGGTGAAGACCCCGGCCGCGGCCGCGGGAACCTCGCTTGCGATCAGGCCGAGGTCGAGGCGGTCCTTTCCCCGTATTCCGGCGCGGACCGCGTTGGCGGTAAAGCCTTTTGGCGGAGACTGGGTGCTGGGTGACGGTTCCTGGCTCATGGTTGCGGATAGGCTTATGGTTTCTGCCGCACAGGGCCGCGGCCCCCGCTCAACGGGACGCTACGGGCCGTATTCCCGAAGGCGCGGCCGCCCGGTCCCCGCGTCCGGGCTACTTCACCCGGCCGCAGCATTTCTTGTACTTTTTGCCGCTGCCGCAGGGGCACGGCTGGTTGCGGCCTATCTTCTCCCCCTCGCGGCGCATCGGGGTACGGCTGCGCTCCTCCTCTTCCCCGCCGCCGTGACGGAACTCCATGGGCTGGGACTTGCGGCGGCGTTCCTGCTCGATCTCCTCGAGTTCGTCCTCGCGCACCACCTGGATGCGGAAGAGACTGCCGATGGTCTGGCTCTTGATCGTATGCATCAGGGCCACGAACATGTCGTAGCCCTCCTTCTTGTATTCGTTCAGGGGGTTCTTGGCTCCGTAACCGCGCAGGCCGATGCCCTCCTTCAGGTGATCCATGGCAAGGAGGTGTTCCTTCCAGTGGGTATCGATCGTCTGGAGGAGGACGATACGCTCGAGGTAACGCATGTTCTCGACGCCGTTTGCCTGCTCGCGCTCCTCGTACACACGCCGCGCCTCGGCCAGAACCTTTTTCTCCAGATCGTCAGGCCTGGCCCCCTCGAGATCCTCGGGCCGGAGCAACCCGGAAATACCGAGATCGTTTTCGAGAAGTTCGTTTATCTGACCGATATCCCACTCGGAGACGTGGGGGCCGGCCATGGCGACCACGTTGGCGCAGCTGTCGGCCACCAGTTCCTCGAGCATGTCCTGGATGATGTCGGCGACCTCGTCGCGCTCGAGGATCTGGCGACGCAGGGAGTAGATCACCTCCCGCTGCTTGTTCATGACGTCGTCGTACTCGAGCAGGTGCTTTCTGATCTCGTAGTTGTGGCCCTCCACCTTACGTTGGGCGTTCTCGATGGCCCGGCTTATCATCGGGTGCTCGATGGGCTCGTCCTCCTCCATGCCCAGCTTGTCGAGGATGCCGGAGATGCGGTCGGAACCGAAGATGCGCAGGAGATCGTCCTCGAGCGAGAGGTAGAAGCGGGAGGAGCCGGGGTCGCCCTGGCGGCCGGCGCGGCCGCGGAGCTGGTTGTCGATGCGGCGGGACTCGTGGCGGCTGGTGCCGAGGATGTGCAGGCCGCCGAGCTCGGCCACGCCTTCGCCGAGCTTGATGTCGGTGCCGCGGCCGGCCATGTTGGTGGCGATGGTCACCCGGCCGCGTTCCCCGGCCCGGGCGATGATCTCGGCCTCGCGGGCATGATTCTTGGCGTTGAGCACCTCGTGGGGGATGCCTTCCTTCTTGAGCATCCGCGAAAGCTGCTCGGAAACGTCAATGCTGATGGTGCCGACCAGCACCGGCCGACCCTTCTCGTGCAGCTCCTTTATCTCCCGGACCGCGGCCCGGTACTTGGCACGCTGGTTCTTGAAGATGACGTCCGGGTGATCCTCGCGGATCATGGGCCGGTGGGTGGGGATCACCACCACGTCGAGCTTGTAGATATTGGCGAACTCCACCGCCTCGGTGTCGGCGGTGCCGGTCATGCCCGCGAGCTTCTCGTACATGCGGAAATAGTTCTGGAAGGTTATGGAGGCGAGCGTCTGGTTTTCCTGCTCCACCTTGACCCCTTCCTTGGCCTCGAGCGCCTGGTGCAGGCCGTCGCTGTAGCGCCGCCCCGGCATGGCCCGTCCGGTGAACTCGTCCACGATCAGCACCTCGCCGTCGGCCACCAGGTAATCGACGTCGCGCTTGAAGAGGTTGTGGGCCCGCAGGGCCTGGTTGATGTGGTGCAGCCACTCGATGTTGCGGGGATCGTAGAGGTTGTCCACGCCGATGAGTTCCTCGGCCAGGGCCACGCCCTCGTCGGTGAGCGAGAGGGAGCGGGCCTTCTCGTCGATGGTGAAGTGCACGTCGCGCTTGAACTGGCGGGCGTAGCGGTCAACCCGGGTGTAGAGGGATGTGTCCATCTCGGCCGGACCGGAGATGATGAGCGGGGTACGGGCCTCGTCGATGAGAATGGAGTCCACCTCGTCGACGATGGCGTAATGGAACTCCCGCTGACAGAAATCCTCCTTCGTGAACTTCATGTTGTCACGCAGGTAGTCGAAACCGAACTCGTTGTTGGTGCCGTAGGTGATGTCGGAATGGTAGGCGGCGCGGCGGGCCTGGTCGTCCATGTCGTGGACGATGGTGCCGGTGGAAAGGCCGAGGAAGCCATACAGCTTGCCCATCCACTCGGCGTCGCGGGAGGCGAGGTAGTCGTTGACCGTGACCACGTGCACCCCGCGGCCGGTGAGGGCGTTCAGGTAGACCGGCAGGGTCGCGACCAGGGTCTTGCCCTCGCCGGTCTTCATCTCGGCGATCTTGCCCTGGTGAAGAACGATGCCGCCGACGAGCTGGACGTCGAAGGGACGCATGTCCAGCACCCTTTTTGCCGCCTCGCGGGCCACGGCAAAGGCCTCGAAGAGCAGGTCGTCCAGGGGTTCGCCCTTGGCGACGCGCTCCCTGAACTCGACCGTCTTCGCGGCCAGACGGTCGTCAGGCAGGGCGGAAACCGACTCCTCGAGGGAATTGATGCGGTCCACCATCGGCCGCATGCTTTTAAGAACCCGTTCGTTCTTGGTCCCGAATATCTTGGACAAAAGCGTGGCTATCATTGATTTCTCCCGCTTGATGAACTCGTAAAAAGGGCTTCATGCCCGGATGGCGCCGCCAGGAGTCCGGTTCTTCCGCGCCGCAGCGGATCACGCGCCCCCCGAGGCAACCATATCCACCCGCCTGCCGCCTGTATAGCAAATCATCGCGATCTCGTTGCAGTCGGGAAACTTGGGGCAGTTGACGCAGTCGCTCCAGACCTTGTGGGGCAGATCGTTCTTGTCTGCCTCGATGAAACCGAACTTCCTGAAAAATTCCGGCTGATACGTCAGGGTAAAGACCCGGCCGATGCCGAGCCGGGCCGCCTCGTCGATGCAGGCCGATACCAGGGAAGCGCCGATGCCGCGGCCCTGCCAGGGTTCGTCCACGGCGAGCGAACGGATCTCGGCCAGGTCTTCCCAGCAGATGTGCAAAGAGCAGACGCCGACTATCTCCGGCCCGGATTCCCCCTCGACCGAGAAAACCATGTAGTCCCGCAAATGGTCGTAGAGTGAACTGAGCGAACGGCCGAGAAGAAGGCCCTGGTCGGCGTACTTCTGCAGCAGGGCGTGGATGCCGCGCACGTCTCCCATGGCCGCCGGCCTGAGCACGCCTTCAGCCGCGCCCCGGCTCATTTCCCCGCGCCTCGGCCCGGGATCATGACCACAAACGACTTGATCCCCTTTTCCTTTTCCAGCCGCGCTGCCGCGGCCCGGGCCTCGTCCATGCCGGCATAACGGCCGATGTACACCCGGGTGTAACCGCTGCCGCGGGCGGGGTCCCGGTAGAAGGCGTCAAGCCCGCGGGCCACCAGCCGGGCGCAGTCCTCGACCGCATTGGCCTTGTCGCGGTAGGCCCCCACCTGGAGGGAGAAGAAGGAACCGGAAACCGTGGCGGTCTTTTCCTTCCGCCCGGCGGCCGGAGCCGACGCCGCCCTCTTCTTCCCATTGCGGTGGACCTTTTTCTTCTCCGCCCTGGGAACAAGGGTGACCCGCTCCCTGACCACGTTCCTTTTCTCAGGCTCCTCCGGCCGTTCCGCTATCGCCGCCGGGGAGGGAGCAGAGGGAAGATCAACCTGCGGCAGGGCAACCGCGCCGCCGCGGTCCTGCCCCCCGGCCGGAGCCGGGAAAGGAACCGGCGCCGGCGCGGGTTCGGGCTCCCCGCCCGTGCCGGCCAGATGGTCGCCGGCCCAGATGCCGAGGAGGAACATCCAGAGAAGCACGCAGAAGATCACCACCCCGGTGGCGAGAAGCCCCTTGGCCCCGATCTCGATTTTGACGACGAACTTCTTCTTTCTGCTTTCTGCCCGCGCCATTACATGCTCTCCGGAGCGCTGACCCCGATCATGGAAAGCCCGTTGCCGATCACCAGCCGGATCGCCTCGGCAAAGAGCAGACGGGCGGCGGAAAGGCCGGCGTCCTCGGAGATGATCCGGTGCTTGTTGTAATAACTGTGAAACTGCGCCGCCAGGTCAAGAAGATAAAATATAACCCGGTGGGGCTCAAGTTCAAGGGCGGCGCTCCTCACGAGCGAGGGGAAGGCGACGAGCTGCTTGAGGATGGCGATCTCCTCGGGCGTGTTCAGAAGGCGGGCGTCGGCCGCGGCCGGATCGGGCGCAAGCCCGGCCTCCCTGGCCTTGCCCATGATGCTGCACAACCGGGCGTGGGCGTACTGCAGGTAGTAAACCGGGTTTTCCTGGCTCTGGCTTGCGGCCAGGGTGAGATCGAACTCGAGCTGGCTGTCGGCCTTGCGCATCAGAAAAAAGAACCGGGCCGCGTCCGCGCCCACCTCGTCGATGAGTTCATCCACAGTGACAAAGGTGGCCTTGCGGGTGCTCATCTTGACCTTTTTGCCGCCGCGCATCAGGGTGACGAACTGGTGGAGGATGACGGTTACCTTTGCGGGATCGTAGCCCAGGGCCTCCACCCCGGCGAGGACGTCGGGCACGGTGGCGATGTGATCGGAGCCAAAGATGTCGATCATCCAGTCGTAGCCGCGGCGGAACTTCTCCCGGTGGTAGGCGATGTCGGGCAGACGGTAGGTGGGCTCGCCGCTCGACTTTATTATCACCCGGTCCTTCTCCTGGCCGAACTCGGTGCTCTTGAACCAGACCGCGCCGTCGGCGTCGTAGACCAACCCCTTTTCCCGCAGCTCGCGGACCACGTCGTCGATCAATCCCTCGTCGTACAGGGTGTGTTCGTTGTAATAGCTGTCGAATACCACACCCATGCGCCTGAGGGTGGAATCGATATCGGCGAAGATCATCTTCTCGGCCCGCTCCTTGAAGGGCTCCCAGCCGGCGTCAGCCAGGGCGTCGCCGTGCTCCTCGTACATGGCCCGGGCGATGTCGCGGATGTAGTCGCCCTGGTAGCCGTCTTCGGGGAACTCGTGCGGCAGGCCGGCGATCTCGAGATACCGGGCCCGGACCGACTCGCCCAGCACCCGCATCTGGCGGCCGGCGTCGTTGTAGTAGTACTCCCGCTCCACCGCGAAGCCGATGGCGGAGAGCAGCCTGGCGATGGCGTCGCCAAGGGCGGCCTGGCGGCCGTGGCCCACGCTCAGGGGGCCGGTGGGGTTGGCGCTGACGAACTCCACCAGCACCCGGCGGCCCGCGCCCTCGTCGCTCTTGCCGTAATCCTTGCCGGCCGCGACCATGGGGGCGAGACGCTCCTGCCAGACCTCGTCACGGATGACGAAGTTGACAAAACCGGGCCCGGCGACCGAGACGTCGGCGACAAG
>JALWTY010000089.1 GCA_026993265.1 Desulfobacterales bacterium | reverse complement strand
GAGGATATCGTAGCGGCGGCGCTCCTCCGGGGTCATGGAGTTGATTATTGCCTCGATGCGGTCGAGTTCCTTTTCGTCGGGCGCGGGCATCTTGCCCATGTGCTTGAGGCGGTTTGCGCCCGGGATCATGCCCATGAGCTGCTCGATCGAGCCCATCTTGCGGATCTGACGGATCTGATCGCGGAAATCCTCCAGGGTGAAGGCGTTGGTGCCGATCTTTTTCGCAAGCTTCTCCGCCTTCTTGCGGTCCACCACTGCCTCGGCCTTCTCGATCAGGGTGAGCACGTCGCCCATCCCCAATATCCTCGAGGCCACCCGGTCGGGGTGGAAGACCTCGAGGGCGTCGAGGGCCTCGCCCACGCCCACGAACTTGAGCGGCCGGCCGGTGACCTCGCGGATGGACAGGGCCGCGCCGCCGCGGGCATCGCCGTCCATCTTGGTGAGAACCACGCCGGTGATGTCGAGCTCCTCGTTGAAGCGGGCCGCGACCGTGACCGCGTCCTGGCCGGTCATGGCGTCGGCCACGAAGAGGATCTCGGCCGGGCGGATCTCGGTCTTGATCCGGGAAAGCTCGGCCATCAGCTCCTCGTCCACGTGCAGGCGGCCGGCGGTATCCACCAGCATGACGTCGCAGTTCTTTTCCGTTGCCGCGATCTTGGCGGCCCGGCAGATCTCCACCGGGTCCTGGTCGGTGGTGGAATCGTGCACCGGCATGGCGAGCGTCCGGCCCAGGACCTTGAGCTGCTCTATGGCCGCGGGCCGGTAGACGTCGGCCGGGACCAGGTAGGGCCGGTGGCCCTGGCGGCCGAGCATCCTCGCGAGCTTGCCGGTGGTGGTGGTCTTGCCCGAGCCCTGGAGACCGACCATGAGGATCACGGCCGGACGCGGCCCGGACGAGAGGTTGAGGCCGGAAGCGGCGGTTCCGAGCAGGGAGACCAGTTCCTCGTGCACCACCTTGATGACCTGCTGGCCCGGAGTCAGGCTGCCGACCACCTCGAGGCCCACGGCCCGCTCGGTCACCCGCTTGACAAAGGTGCGGGCCACCTTGATGTTGACGTCGGCCTCGAGCAGGGCGGTGCGCACCTCTGCCATGGCCTCGGCGATGTTCTCCTCGGTGATCCGGGCGTGGCCCCTGATCTTCTTGAGGGTTTCGGTGAGTTTGTCGGTAAGGCTGTCGAACATTTTTTGTTTTCCGCTTTTTATTGATGATGGACTCGTAAAAACGGCGTCCTGTCCCCTGTCTCCTGGAAACGCGCCCGCGCTCAGGCGAGCGCCCCGGCCACCTCTTCCACCGACTCCGGGGTGTCGGCCTGGAGGATGCGCACGCCCAGGTCAGGGTCGACGATCTTCTTTATCAGGCCGGAAAGCACGGTCTTGGGCCCCAGCTCCACAAAGGTCCGCACCCCGTCCTCGATCATGCGGTTGACGATCTCGTACCAGCGCACCGTGGAGGCTATCTGGCGGGCCATGATCCCGCGGATGATCTCGGGATTTTCCTCAACCGCGGCGGTGACGTTGAAGTAGACCGGAATCGCAGGCGTGCGGAACTCCTCCTTTTCCATGGCCCGGACAAAATCGGGAATGGCGTCCGCCACAAGCTCGCTGTGCCAGGGGCCGCTGACCTTGAGCGGGATGGCCTTGCCGCCGCGCTCACGGATGGCCTCGGACGCCCGTTCGAGCGCCTCTTTTTCGCCGCTGATGACGATCTGGGTGGCGCAGTTGTGGTTGGCCGCGGTGATCCTGCCGCCGGTTGCGGCAACGATCTCCTGCACCGCGTCGATATCGAGGCCGAGAGCAGCCACCATGCCGCCGGGGTGGGCGGACGCCTCCCGCTCCATCAGCCGGCCGCGCTCGGTGACAAGGCGCAGGACCGCGTCGTTGTCGAGGATGCCCGAGGCGGCCAGGGCGGCGTATTCGCCCAGGCTGTGGCCGGCAAGGAAGTCTGCCCGGCCGCCGGCCTTGCGGAAGGCCTCCCAGACGATGAGGTTGACCACGGTCATGGCCGGTTGCAGGTGCAGGGTGCGGGTCAGCTCCTCCATGGGCCCCTCGGAGCAGAGACGGCCAAGCGGAAGCCCGCTTGTCTCTTCGGCCCTGGCCATGAGCGCGGCCGCATCCGGATTTTCGGCGATGAACCCGCCTGCCATGCCGAGATACTGGGAACCCTGTCCGGGAAAGACCACTGCTGTCTTACTCATTATCTCTTCTCCCCTGCGGGCCGTTCTTCAGCAAAACCCGCGATGATGAACAGAAACACGCCAACGGTTATGGCCGAATCGGCCACGTTGAAGGCGGGCCAGTGGTAGCGGCTGACATAAAAATCAAGAAAATCGACCACCGCGCCCAACCGCAGCCGGTCGATTAGATTGCCCGCCGCGCCGCCCGCGATCATGCCGATGGAAAACGGATAGAGCCGGTGGCGCATCCACAGGCTTCTCCAGGCGAAGACCAGGGCCACCAGCGCCGCCACCGCCACAAGAGACAGGCCGATGGCGCGCGCCTTTCCGCCAACCCTGGCGAACAGGCCAAAGGCCGCGCCGGTGTTGGTGACATAGGTGAGATTGAAAAAACCCTCGATCACCGGCCTGACCTCGTAGAGGCTGAAGGCGCTGTCCACCCAGGCCTTGGTGAGCTGGTCGGCAGCAACCACGGCCAGGGCCAGGCCAAGGCTCCATGAAAGTGCGGCGGCGCGGCTCATAACGGTTTTAGTCATCGTGCCCCGGCCTGGCGTCACAGGCTCTTCACAACTGCGGCGCAGCGTCCGCACAGATCCGGATGTTCCCGGTCATCGCCCACGCTGCGGCTCCTGGTCCAACAGCGCTCGCACTTGCCGCCCGGCGCCGGTTCCACCAGGATGCGCAGGCCGCTTTCATCCTCCCGGACATTGTCTCCGCTGACCGCGCCGCACTCGAGCTCGGAAACGATGATGAGGGTTTTTATCAGCTCCAGGTTTGCGGCGATGAACTCTCCATCCCCACCGGAACACTCCACCACCACCCTGGCCTCGAGCGGATGGCCTATGCGTTTTTCCGCCCGGGCCGCCTCGAGCGCACGGGTGAAAGCGGAACGCAGCCCGAGCAGCCGCTCCCAGCGCTCCGCCAGGTCTTCGGCGAGAAGGAAGTCGTCCGGTTCCGGGAAGGCGGCGAAGACCACGTCCTCCTCGCGGCCCTCGAGCGGCGGCAGGAACTCCCAGGCCTCGGAGGCGGTGAACACCAGCACCGGCGCGCACAGGCGCAGGATCCCGTCGATCATGGTGTAGATCACGGTCTGGGCCGCGCGGCGCGCCGGGTCGTCCGGGTGGCTCGCATACAGGCGGTCCTTGACCACGTCGAGATACAGGGAACTCAGGTCCACGGTGCAGAAGTTGTAGATGGCGTGGTAGACGGTGTGGAACTCGAAGGAGTCGTAGGCGGCGAGCACCTTGCGTTTCAAGAGCTCGTAGCGGCGCAGGGCCCAGCGGTCGAGTTCGCCCATCTCCGCCACCGGCACCGGCCGGGCCGGGTCGAAGCCGCCGAGGTTGCCGAGCATGAAGCGGAAGGTGTTTCTTATCTTGCGGTAGGCGTCGGAAAGCTGCCTGAGGATGTCGTCGGACAGGCGGATGTCGTCGCGGTAGTCCTCGCTCACCACCCAGAGCCTCAGGATCTCGGCCCCGTACTTCTTGATGATCTTGTCCGGAGCGATGACGTTGCCGAGGCTCTTGCTCATCTTCTTGCCCTTGCCGTCGACCACGAACCCGTGGGTGAGCACTCCCTTGTAGGGAGCGCGGCCGCGGGTGCCCACCGAGGCGAGCAGCGAACTCTGGAACCAGCCGCGGTGCTGGTCGCTGCCCTCGAGGTAGAGATCGGCCGGGCTAGAAAGCCCCTCCCTCTGCTCGAGGACCGCGGCGTGGCTGACCCCGGAATCGAACCAGACGTCGAGGATGTCGGTCTCCCGGCCGATGTCGGTGGAGCCGCAAGCCGGGCATTTCGCCCCGTCACCGAGGAAGAAGGCGGGCTCGTGGGCGAACCAGGCGTCGGCCCCCTCGCGGCGGAAGGCCTCCTCGACCCGGCGGTTTATCTCCGGGGTGTTGCAGACCGCGCCGCAGCCGCGGCAGACGAACGCGGTGATGGGCACGCCCCAGGCCCGCTGCCGCGACAGGCACCAGTCCGGCCTGGTCTTGACCATGCCGTGGATGCGTTCCTCGCCCCAGGCGGGCAGCCATTTCACCTTGCCGATCTCCTCCAGGGCGCGGCTGCGGAGGTCGTTTTTCTCCATTGACACGAACCACTGCTCGGTGGCCCGGAAGATGACCGGGTTCTTGCAGCGCCAGCAGTGGGGATAACTGTGCTCGATGCGGCTCTCCGCCACGAGAAGGTTTTTTTCCGCCAGGTCGTCGATGATCCGGCGGTTGGCCTCGGTGATCCTGATGCCCGCATAAGGCCCGGCCTCACTGGTGAAGAAGCCGCGGTCGTCCACCGGAGAAAGGGGTTCGAGCCCGTAACGCAGGCCGGTGATATGGTCCTCGCGGCCGTGGCCGGGCGCGGTGTGGACGCAGCCGGTGCCGGAATCGAGGGTGACGTAGTCGGCCAGGACGATGAGGGAGTCCCGGTCCATGAAGGGGTGGCGGCACTTTTTCCCCTCGAGCGGGGCCGAGGCGAACCGGGCCAGGACCTCGCCGCTCTTGCCGAACGCGGCCAGGGCCTGCTCCACCAGGCCGTCGGCCATGACAAAGACCTCGCCGTCAACCTCCACCGCCGCATACTCGTAGCCGGGATGCAGGGCGATGGCGAGGTTGGCGGGCAGGGTCCAGGGGGTGGTGGTCCAGATGACGAAAAAGGCCTTGCGGCCGGCCAGGGCGGGATCTATCTCCGCCGCATCTCCGGCAAAGGGGAACTTCACGTAGATCGAGGGGGAGGCGTGGTCGTGGTACTCCACCTCGGCCTCGGCCAGGGCGGTGCGGCACGAGGTGCACCAGTAGACGGGCTTGCGGCTGCGCACCACCGCACCGGACTCGAGGAACCGGTTGAACTCGGCCGCGATTGCGGCCTCGTACTCGTAATCTATGGTGAGGTAGGGCCGCTGCCAGTCGCCGAGGATGCCGAGGCGCCTGAAGCCTTCGCGCTGGATGTCTATCCACTTGCGGGCGTAGCTGCGGCAGGCCTCGCGGAACTCGAGGGTGGAGATTTCTTTTTTCTTCGGCCCCAGTTCCTTGTCCACCTTGTGCTCGATGGGCAGGCCGTGGCAATCCCATCCCGGCACGTAGGGGCAGGAAAAGCCGCTCATCCTTTTGGCCCGGAGAATAACGTCCTTCAGCACCTTGTTCAGGGCGTGGCCCATGTGGATGTGGCCGTTGGCGTAGGGCGGGCCGTCGTGGAGGATGTAAAGCGGACGGGAGGCGGTGTGGGCCATCACCTTTTCGTACAGGCCGTCGCGCTCCCAGGCGGCGATGGCTTCGGGCTCGCGCTGCACCAGCCCGGCCTTCATCCTGAAACCGGTCTGCGGCAGGTTCAGAGTGTCGCGGTAATCCATGACTGTCTGTCTCTCCTCTTCTCCGGCAAGGGAAAACGGAGGCTGCGCCCGGATGGCGCATTTTGCCTGCGTGAGCATCCGTTGCGAACTCATCGCAAGCCGTTCAAAAAGCAAAAAAGCCAAGATACCAGTTAACCCCTTATTTTCAAGGGCAAAGGGCAACAGTGGCCGCGATTCGCGTTGACACGCAAGGGAGGCTGACCTTATAGTTTCAAGGTTCCGACCTCAATCCGTGACGGCTTAGTCGCTGTCAGCGCAACCACTTGATCTTGCGTGGTTGCACCTGCCCCGTTCCCGCACGTCACACGGATCAAGGCTCAAAAAACCAGGGAGAACAACGATGAGCAAGGTAATCGCCATGGCCGGAAAGGGCGGCACCGGCAAGACCACCATATCCGCCCTTCTCATAAACTATCTCAGGAAAAAGGGCATGACCCCGGTGCTGGCGGTGGACGCCGATTCCAACGCCAACCTCAACGAGCTTCTCGGCGTCGAGGTGGAGATCACCATCGGCCAGGTGCGCAAGGAACTCAAGGAAGACATGCCGCCGGGCATGACCAGGGACCAGTTCATGGAGATGAAGGTGCACCAGGCCCTGATCGAGGAGACCGGGTTCGACCTGCTGGTCATGGGCCAGCCCGACGGCCCAGGCTGCTACTGCGCCGCCAACCAGTACCTGGCCATGACCATGGACCACCTCGCCGGCAACTACCCGGTGATCGTGGTGGACAACGAGGCCGGCATGGAGCACCTGAGCCGGATGAACCTGCGCGACATCGATCTGTTGATCGTCACCTCAGACCCGTCGGCCCGGGGGATAATGACCGCAAAAAGGATAAGCGACCTCACCGCGCCGCTCGGGGTCAACATCAAAAAACAGTGCCTGGTGGTGAACCGCGCGCCCGAACCCACCCCGGAGGAACTCAGGAAAAAAATAGACGAGACCGTGACCGCAAGCGGTCTCGACCTGGGCGGCATGATCCCGGCGAGCCCGGAACTGGTCAACCAGGAGCTTTCCGGCGAAAGCTACCTGAAACTGGACGAGAGCGTGCCCGCGGTGAAGACCGCCTTCGAGATCTTCGACCGGATAATTCCGGCGGACTGACTGAGCGCCGCCGGACCCGCATACCCAATAGCGATGAAATCGTAACAACGGCTTCCTGCCGTTGTTACTCAACGGAAAGCCAAAGC
>JALWTY010000088.1 GCA_026993265.1 Desulfobacterales bacterium | reverse complement strand
CCCCGCTGCCCCCTCGTCCAGGCAGCGCGCAAGCTCCAGGTCCAGCTCGGTGATCCCCGGCGCGCCGCTGGCGGTGTCGTGGGTCACGATCCGGACCTCCACCCGGTCGTAAACGTTGCGCCAATCCGGGTGATGGTCCAGACGCTCCGCCTCCACGGCGGCCGCCGTGAGGAAGGCGATGGCCGCGGGAAAGCTGGCGAAGTGGAACGTGCGGGTCAGCCCCGTGGCGTCCGAGCTCCAGCCCGGCAACCGCGCGAGCCCCTGCGCGAGGGTCTCGGGAGAAAGGACGTGCGGGCGCGCTTGGGAGGTGGACACCATGGACACAACGCTACCATTGGTGACGAGGAGCCCAAAGAGCGTGTGGCCTGCGAACCCGCGCAGAGAGATAGAGTCCCACCCTCAATCATCGATCACCCGGGTTCCTGGAATTGGGAAAGATCACGCCGCAGCCCCTGTTTTCGGCCGTTTGGCGCCCCTATGCTTCGGACCATGCGTCGCCTCCCCCTCGCCCTGTTCCTCACCACCGCGCTTGCCGCGTGCGGCTCCGATTCCGACGACACGACCTCGAGCACCTCCATCGGCTCCGGCGGGACCGCGGGCTCCTCCGGTGGCGGGACCGCAGGCTCGTCCAGCGGCGGGGGCTCGGGGTCCTCGGGGGGAGCCTCCACATCGGGTGGGTCCACCTCGGCCGGGTCCACATCCGGCGGATCCACCTCGGCCGCGTCCACGTCCGGCGGCTCCACCTCGGGCGGGGCCGGCGGTGCCAGCTTCGGCGACTCGGCCTTCGGCAGCGTGCAAGAGATGTTCGACTACATGAACGGCGAGCGCCAAAGCTACGAACCCCACGACCGCTACCGCGGCTTCCCTTTTGGCGGCGAGTACCACATGACCGTGACCTGGCCCATGGTCATGCAGTGGAGCGACGAGGCGGCTGCCCTGGCCCAGGCCGAGGCGGATGCGGTGGCCCAGGGCGCCGGCCCGACCGGGCAGATGACCTTCGCCAACCCCGGCGCGGACCCGCTGTTCGTCGATGGTGTGAACACCGCGAACTACATGGTCAGCGGACCGGAGCGCCCCGGAAACTTCGAGACGGATACCTGCACCCTGTGCAACTCCAACCCCTTCATGCGCATGGCGGTGTTCTACCAGGACCCGGGTGGCCAGGGCCCGGTGCTTACCAAGGTTGGCATCGGCGCGGCGGACATGGGCAACGGTAACACCTGGTGGGTGTTCCGCTTCGCGGAGTGAACGCGCCGGCGGGCGGCCCACTCACGGTGCCGGCACGGGCAGGGGCGTCCCCCGGGCCCCGAAGCTCGGGCCGGCATCCGGGTAGCGGTGGGGCGCTCCAAAGTCCCGCGGGTCCGTGTCGAGCGTGAGCATCCGCCCGCCTTCGACCGCGTCGATCCGGTACGGCGTGCTCGCGGCTTCATCGCGCACCGTAAAGTGCAGGTCCAGCACGCCCTCGCGCACGCGGTAGGTGAGGGCCTCGGTGGACCACTCGTCGAAATCTCCCCGGTGGAACCACCCCACCCCGCGGCCGTCGATGCGCGCCGGCGCGAACTGGTAGAAACCGAAGCTCTGTCCGCCGGTGGCGTGGCGCTGCAGATCGATCCACATGTGC
>JALWTY010000087.1 GCA_026993265.1 Desulfobacterales bacterium | reverse complement strand
ACGGAGTGGGGGAGGTGGGCTCGCTCGCCTGCGGCGACGCCCTGACCCTCACCCTGAAGATCGAGGACGGCGTCATCACCGACGCCAAGTTCAAGACCTTCGGCTGCGCTTCGGCCATCGCCTCGTCCTCGGCCCTTACCGAGATGATAAAGGGCAAGACCGTGGAGGAGGCCGAAAAGATCACCAACGAGGACATCGCGGACTATCTGGGCGGCCTGCCCAAGGAAAAGATGCACTGCTCGGTCATGGGCCGCGAGGCGCTCGAGGCGGCCATCGCCAATTACCGCGGCGTCACCCTGCCCATGGCCGAGGGCGAGGTGGTGTGCGAGTGCTTCGGTGTCACCGATCTTGAGATCGAGCGGGCGATAAGGGAGAGCAACCTGCGCTCGGTGGAGGAGATCACCAACTTCACCAAGGCCGGCGGCGGCTGCGGCAAGTGCCACGACCGGCTCGAGGAGATCCTTCGCGCTACCCTGGCCGAGAAACTCACCAGCATCAAGGCCCCGGAGAAGAAAAAGAGGCTGACCAACATCCAGAAGATCAAGATGATCGAGGACGTGCTCGAACGCGAGGTGAGGCCGGCCCTGCGCAAGGACGGCGGCGACATCGAGCTGGTTGACGTGGACGGCGACCTCGTCATCGTCTCGCTCCGGGGGGCATGTGGGTCCTGCAAGAAATCGCAGACCACCCTCAAGGAGTACGTGGAAAAGAAACTGCGCGAACAGGTGATCGACACCCTGATCGTCGAGGAGGACAGATAATGAGCGCGCCCAGGGTCATATACATGGACAACAACGCCACCACCAGGGTCGCGCCCGAGGTGTTCGAGGAGATGCGTCCCTATTTCTGCGATCTCTACGGCAACCCGTCGAGCATGCATTCCTTCGGCGGTCAGGTGGGCCGGAAGATAACAGAGGCCAGGGAGCGCATCGCCGCCCTGCTAAACGCCCGGCCGGAGGAGATAGTCTTCACGAGCTGCGGCACCGAGAGCGATTCCACCGCCATCCTCTCCGCGCTGCATTCCTTTCCGGAAAAAAGCCACATCGTCACCTCCAGGGTGGAGCATCCCGCGGTCAAGAACCTCTGTGAGCAGGTGGAAAGCCTGACCGGGCAGAGAAAGTACCGGGTCACGAGGCTTGGGGTCGCCGGCGACGGCACCCTCGACCTGGCCGAATACGAAAAGGCCCTCACCGACGACACCGCCATAGTCAGCGTCATGTGGGCCAACAACGAGACCGGCGTCATCTTTCCCATCGAGGAGATGGCGGCAATGGCAAAGGAGCGCGGCATCCTCTTTCACACCGACGCGGTCCAGGCCGTGGGCAAGATTCCCATTGATCTTGAAAAGGTGCCGGTGGACTTTCTTTCCCTTTCCGGCCACAAGCTCCACGCTCCCAAAGGCGTCGGCGTCCTGTACGTCAGGAGGGGGACGCCGTACGTGCCCTTCCTTATCGGCGGTCACCAGGAACGCGGCCGCCGCGGCGGCACCGAGAACGTCGCCTCGATCATCGGCCTGGGCAAGGCCTGCGAGATGGCGGCCCGGATGATGAACGTGGAGAACACCAAGGTAAAGGCCCTGCGCGACCGTCTGGAGGACGGGCTGCTTGCCGCCATCCCCAACGCC
>JALWTY010000086.1 GCA_026993265.1 Desulfobacterales bacterium | reverse complement strand
CACCGAGATCCGCTACCGCCAGCGCTACCTCGACCTGATGGTAAACCCGGATTCGCGGCAGCGGTTCCGGGCCCGGGTGGAGATCATCAGGATGGTGCGCGAGTTCATGGCCAACCGCGGGTTCATGGAAGTGGAGACCCCGATGATGCAGGCCATTGCCGGCGGAGCCACGGCCAGGCCCTTCAAGACCCACCACAACGCCCTCGGCATGGACCTGTACCTGCGGATCGCGCCGGAGCTGTACCTTAAACGGCTGCTGGTCGGCGGATTCGAACGGGTCTTCGAGATCAACCGCAACTTCAGGAACGAGGGGCTCTCCACCCGCCACAACCCCGAGTTCACCATGCTGGAGTTCTACCAGGCATATGCCACCTACCACGACATGATGGACCTGACCGAGGAGATGATCTCCTGGATCGCCTCCGAGCTGCACGGCTCGATGGTGATAACCTACCAGGGTCAAGAGGTGGACCTGGCCCCGCCGTGGAAACGGATGTCCATGGACGAGGCCCTGGTCGAGGTGGCCGGGCTCGACCCGGACCTGCTGGCCGATCCGCAGCGGGTCATGGCCGAGGCCAGGGCCAGGGGCATCGAGCTTGCGGCCGGGGCCGGGCCGGGCAAGGCGAAAACAGAGCTGTTCGAGATGCTGGTGGAGGAAAAACTCGTCAACCCCACCTTCATCACCTCGTATCCCACCGAGGTTTCCCCCCTGGCCCGGCGCAACCGGGACAACCCGGAGGTGACCGACCGCTTCGAACTTTTCATCACCGGCCGGGAAATGGCCAACGCCTTCAGCGAGCTCAACGACCCGCTCGACCAGCGGCAGCGGATGGAGGAGCAGATCGCCAACCGCGGCGACGACGACGAGATCTTCCCGGAACTGGACGAGGACTTCATCCGCGCCCTCGAGTACGGAATGCCGCCGGCCGCGGGCGAGGGAATCGGCATCGACCGGCTGGTTATGCTGCTGACCGACGCGCCCAGCATCCGCGACGTGATCCTATTCCCCCACATGCGGCCGGAAAAGAAGGGGCGCAGCGCCCCGGAAAAAGGACAGGAACAAGGTGTTTAGCCGGATACGGTTCGAGTGGTTCGTCTGCCGCAGGTATCTCGCGGCGAGAAGACGACAGGGATTCATCTCGGTCATCACCCTGATCTCGGTGGCCGGGGTGGCGGTCGGGGTCATGGCCCTGATCGTGGTGCTCGCGGTCATGACCGGATTCACCGACGCCTTCCGCGACAAGATCCTCGGCATAAACTCACACGTGGTGGTGCAGCGGTTCGGCGGCGGGATCGCCGAATACAGGAGCCTCGAGAAACGGCTGGCCATGGTTCCGGGCGTGGCCGGGGTCACGCCGTACACCTTCACCCAGGTGATGGTCACCGCCGGCGGGGGCGGCACCGGCGGGGTCCTGCGGGGCATCGATCCGGCCAGCGCCGGCCGGGTCATCTCCATTGAAAAATACCTGAGAAGCGGCTCGCTCGCCGCCCTCGCGGAGGAAAGAAACGGGCTGCCCGGCCTGCTCATGGGCCGCGACATGGCGAGATCGCTCGGGGTCATGACCGGCGACCGGGTGCGGATCATCACCCCGGACGGGCCGCTGACCCCGATGGGAGTGATCCCGCGGATGAAGACCTTCCGGGTGGCCGGTATCTTTGACACCGGCATGTTCGAATACGATTCCACCCTGATATACACCTCGCTGGCCGCCTCCCGCAGCCTTCTCGGCCTCGGCGACGTGGTCAGCGGGATCGAGCTGCGGCTCGACGACATCTACCAGGCCCCGGAGACGAGCCGGGTGGTCAAGCGCATGCTCGGGCCGGAATACCTGGTGCGCGACTGGGTGCGGATGAACAAGACCCTGTTTTCGGCCCTGAAGCTTGAAAAAAGCGCGCTCGCGGTGACCGTGGCCCTGATCGTGATGGTGGCGGCCTTCAACATCGTCAGCACCCTGATAATGGTGGTGATGGAAAAGAACCGCGACATCGCCATTCTCAAATCCATGGGCGCAACCAGGAACGCGATCATGCGCATCTTCATGCTCGATGGCCTGGTGGTGGGCACGGTAGGCACCCTGTTCGGCATCGCGGGCGGGCTTTCGCTCTGCGGGCTTCTGGCGAAATACCAGTTCATCCGCCTGCCGGACGTCTACCCCCTGTCGGTGCTGCCGGTTGAGGTGGTGCCTGTCGATGTGGCCCTCATATCCGTGTCGGCGATCGCCATAACCTTTGCGGCCACGATATACCCCTCGTGGCAGGCGGCCCGGGTGGAACCGGCCGTGGCCTTGAGGTACGAGTGATGGTCCAGGACACTGCCCCGGCTCCGGTCTTTTCGGCCTGGGGCATAAAAAAATCCTTCCCCCGGCCGGGACGCGAACCGCTCGAGATCCTGAAGGGGGTCGACCTGGAACTCGCTCCGGGCGAGATGGTGGCCATCACCGGCTCTTCCGGCACCGGCAAGACCACCCTGCTGCAGATACTCGGCACCCTGGACCGGCCGGACGCGGGCCGCATCGTCTGCGGCGGCGAAAACGTCCTTGACAAGGACGACCGGGAAATGTCAAGGTTCCGCAACCGGACCATCGGGTTCGTGTTTCAGTTCCATCACCTGCTTCCCGAGTTCACCGCCCTGGAAAACGTCATGATGCCCGGCCTCATCGCCGGGGAAGACCCGGCCGTTTTGAGAAAAAAGGCTGCGGAACTGGTGGATCGGGTCGGGCTGGCCGACCGCGCCGGCCACCGGGTGGGCGAGCTCTCCGGCGGCGAACAGCAGCGCATCGCCATTGCCCGGGCCCTGGTCATGCGGCCGCTCGTCCTGCTCGCCGACGAGCCCACCGGCAACCTCGACCCCGATACCGGGGAAAGGGTTTTCGAGCTTATCGGCCGGTTGAACCGGGAAATGGGCCTTGCCACGGTGATGGTCACCCACAACCAGAACCTGGCCGGGGCCATGGACCGCTGTTACGAACTAAAGCACGGCGCTCTCCGGCTCAAGCCGGAAACCCCGTGACAGACCTGGTGGTATGACAAGAACACGCCTTTTCCTGCCGGTCATCGCCATTCTGATGATCCTTCCGGCAGCCGTCAGCGGCGCGGTAACGAAAAAACACGCCGCCGCCATTCTTCCCCTGCGGACAAACACGGCGGACGAGTCCCTCGCCGGCAGGGCCGTATCCGCCCTCAACGCGGCCGCAGCGGGAAAGAACGTCATTGTTCTGCGCAAGGCGGAAACGGACGCGGCCCTGGCGAAGCGCGCCGACGTGGCCGTTTCCGCAAGCCTCACCAGCGTTGCCGGCCGGTTCAGCCTGGACGCGGTCTTCCGCGACCTCAGGCCGAACGGGGGGCGGACCACCTTCTACGAGGAGGGCGAGTCCGCCGCCGACCTGCCCGACCTCATGGAATCCCTGATCGAAAGCGCCCGCAACTTCCGCGACCGGGCCGAACGGATTGCCGAGGTCAGGGTCAGCGGCAACCACAAGGTGGACGCAAGCGCCATCCTGAGCCGGGTGGAGGCGGCCAGAGGCAAGAAGCCCGATCCAGCCATGCTGAGCGAAGACATAAAGAAGATCTTCGCCATGGGCTATTTCCGCGACGTGGCGGTCAGCCTCAAGGACAGTCCCGGCGGCAGGATCGTGACCTTCGAGGTCAGGGAAAAGCCGGTGGTCAACAAGGTCGAGATCAAGGGCGCAAGCGAGGTCAAGGAAAGCGACCTGCGCGAGGTCATCAGGATAAGGCCGGCGATGATCCTGAACGAGAACGCCCTGCGCGAAACCAGGGAGGCGGTGCTCAAGCTCTACCGCGACAAGGGCTACCACGACTGCCGTCTCGACATCGAAACGAAAAAGGCCAAAAACGGCCGGGTGAACGTAACCCTGAAAATACACGAGGGCAAAAGGCTGTTCGTGGAAGAGATCCACATCGACGGCAACCGGACCTTTTCCGACCGCAAGATCCGCAAGGTGATGCTCACCAAGGAAAGGGGCTGGTTTTCCTGGTTCACCGATTCCGGGCTCCTGAGAGAGGGCATGCTCGAACACGACGCGGCCAAGATCACCGCCTTCTACCACAACAACGGCTTTCTCGACGTCAAGGTCAAGGGACCGGAGCTGAAAAAGGAAGAGGACGGATTCCACCTCTACGTCAGCATCAATGAGGGCGTCCGTTACCGGCCCGGCAGGATCGAGGTTTCGGGCGACATCATCGAGACGAGAAAAAAAATACTCGCCGTGGTGGAGTGCGGCCGGGAGGAATACTTCAGCCGCCGGACCATGCGCGAGGACATGATGCGGATAACCGATTTCTATTCCGAGCACGGTTACGCCTTTGCCGAGGTCACCCCCATTCTCTCGCGCGACCGGGACAGAAAGGTCGCCAACCTGACCTTCAGGATAAAGAAAGGCAGCCTGGTCAAGGTGAACCGCATCGAGATCACGGGCAACACCAGGACCCGCGACAAGGTCATCCGCAGGGAGATAAAGCTCACCGAGGGCGGGGTGTTCAACTCGAAAGCGGTGCGGCAGAGCCGGGAGAGGCTCATGCGTCTCGATTTCTTCGAAAAGGTGGAGATCACCCCCCGCCCCACGGGGACCGACGATCTTCTCGACATCGAGGTGGAGGTCAAGGACAAGCCCACCGGCACCTTCACCATCGGCGCCGGCTACAGCTCGGTGGACAAGCTGTCGTTCATGGGCGAGATCAAGGAATCCAACCTGATGGGCCGCGGCCAGCAGCTCTCGGCCCAGGTGGACATAAGCTCCATCAGCAGCCGCTACAACCTCAAGTTCACCGAACCCCATATCTTTGACTCAAAACTCCTCTTCGGCATCGACCTCTACAACTGGTCCAGGGAATACGACGACTACACCAAGGACTCGTCCGGGGCCGCAATCAGGTTCGGATACCCGGTATACAAGAAATGGTATTTCCTCTGGAGCTACGGCTACGACGACACCAGCCTGAGCGACGTGGACGAGCTCACCGCCACCAGGAGCATCCTGGAATCGCTGAACTACCACATCACCAGCGCGGTGAAACTCGGGCTGTCCCGCGACACCAGAAACCGCAGGTATGCGGCGACCAGGGGCTCGCACCAGCGGATCACAATCAAGTACGCCGGCGGCCCCCTGGGCGGGGACAACGGTTTCACCAAGATCGAGGCCTCGGCCGGAAAAATATTTCCGGTAAGCAAGAACACCGGCTTCTACGCCAGGGCCGCCATCGGGTACGTGCGGGAGAACGGCGGCGAGCACCTGCCAATATACGAGAAATTCTACCTGGGCGGCATGAACACCATCCGCGGATTCGATTCCGGTGAAATCAGCCCCACCGAGACCATCACCATCACCGACCCGGTCACCGGCCTCACCTATGAACAGGAGGACCGCATCGGCGGCACCAAGATGTGGTACGCCAACTTCGAGTACACCTTCCCCCTGCTGAAAGACGCCGGGCTGCGGGGAGTCATCTTCTACGACATCGGCAACGTCTACGACCGTTACGAGTCCTGGCGGTTCCGCGACGTGAAGAACAGCGCCGGGGCCGGCTTCCGCTGGCTTTCCCCGGTCGGTCCGCTGCGGCTCGAATGGGGCCGCAACCTCAACCCCGAGGAGGGTGAGGACACCAGCAACTGGGACTTCAGCATCGGCGGAGCATTCTGAAACAGGCCGGCCTGTTCCGACGCAATCCGTCCCGTCCCCTTCCTGTGAACACCGTGCGGCACCCATGATCGACGCGGCTATAAAAAAAATCTCCACCGGCAGCGGCCCGGTCACCCTTTCCGGCCCCAGGGACGCGGGCGCGGCCATGGTCGCGGCCATGACCGCGCGCGAATCGGGCCGGGCCATGCTGGCCGTGACCCCGTCGGTGGAGCAGGCGGCCGGCATGGCCGCGGACCTCACCCTCTTCACCGACATTCCGGTGATCCACATCCCGGCCTATGACATCCAGCCCTACCTTCCCCTGTCGCCCGACCCGGCGGTGAGCGCGGCCAGGGTCGCGGCCATCTACGGCATAAACAGCATCAACCCGCCCTTCATCGCCGTGGCCGGAATCCGGGCGCTTACGCGGAGGATACCGCCGCCGGCGCTCTTGTCCGGCCGGGCCGAACTGGTGGCCGTGGGCGAGGAGGTGGACCGGGATGGGCTTGTCTCCTGGCTTTCCGAAAACGGCTTCGAACGGGTCTCCCTGGTCCAGAACCACGGCGAGTTCTCGGTGCGCGGCGAGATCATCGACCTGTTCGCCCCCCGGCCGCCCGATTCCGGCCTGCCGCCGGACCTGCCCGTCCGCCTAGATTTCTTCGGCGACACCCTGGAATCCATCCGCCTGTTCGATCCCGTAACCCAGAGATCGGTGCAGGAGGCCGAGGAACTGGTCATCCTGCCGGCGAGCAAGATCCTCTTCCACGGCGACCCGCAGGAGATTGCGGCAAGGCTTGGGAAAACAGCGGCCGGAGACTGCGGCGGGATCACGGCCGCGCTCGAAAGCCGCAGCAGGTTTCCGGGAATAGAGTTCTTCCTGCCGCTGTTCTGGCCCGAAACCACCACCATCCCCGCGGCCATGCCGGAGGACGCCGTCATCTTCTGCCTGGACCCGGACGGGATAGGAGAATCCCTGGAACTCGCCAGGGAGCGGGCGGAAAGGAACTTCGCCGAGGTCACGGAACACGGCTGCGGCCTGCCGGTGGACGAAATCTTCGAGTTCCGCGGTATCGCCGGCCAGGTCTCCGCCTCCGCCCGGGTGGTCGAGGTCAGGGAGTTCCACACCGGAGAGGACGACAGCGAGGCCATAACCCTGCGCATGCCGGACCACACCCTGCTGCGCCAGGAGATCGAAACCGCGAAACACCGTTCCGGAATTATTCCGCCGCTGGCCCGCAGGATAGAGGAATGGAGCGCAAACGGCGAACGCACGGTCATCGCCTGCCGCAGCGAACGTCACGCCCGGCAGATGAAGGAGATCCTCGAAAACCACGGGATCAAGGCAACGGACGCCGCCCGCCCCCTCGACATCGCCGCCCCTGCCGGAACCGTGGCCGTGATTCCGGCTCCGTTATCGAACGGATTTGACGTGCCGGACCTGGCGCTGCACCTGGTGAGCGAGAGCGAGATCTTCGGCGCAAGGAGCATGGCCAGGAAACGGCGCCGCGACCCCAGGCTCGGGGAACGGATCAGGTTCGAGGAGCTGAAGCCGGGCGAGATCGTGGTCCACCGCGACCACGGCCTGGGCGTCTACGCCGGAATCGAGAACATCGAGGTCAACTCCATCCGCCGCGACTTCATCCGCATCGACTATCAGGGTGGCGACCGCCTCTTCGTGCCGGTGGAGAAACTGAACCTGGTCCACAAGTACCAGGGGATTTCCGACCGGGTTCCGCAGATCGACCGGCTCGGCGGAAAGAAATGGCAGAACGCCAAGCAGAGGGTGCGGCGCGAGGTCTGGAAGGTAGCGGCCGATCTTCTCACCCTGTATGCAAAGCGCGAGATGGGCGGCGGCCGGCGCTTTTCCCCTGGCGGCGAGCTGTTCGCGGAACTGGAGGAATCCTTCATCTACGACGAGACCCCGGGCCAGGCCAAGGCCATCCGCGAGGTGCTCGAGGATCTGACCGGCCCGAAGATAACCGACCGCCTGGTCTGTGGCGACGTGGGCTACGGCAAGACCGAGGTGGCGGTGCGGGCCGCCTTCAAGGTGATCGAGGACGGGGCCCAGGTTGCCTTTCTGGTGCCGACCACGGTGCTGGCCGAACAGCACGCCGCCACCTTTGCGGCCCGGTTCGCCAACCTGCCGGTGACCGTCCGAACGCTGACCCGTTTCCGCACCCAGGCCGAGCAGCGCAAAACCCTTAAGGATCTGGCCGAGGGCAGGGTCGACCTCGTCATCGGCACCCACCGCATCCTCTCAGACGACGTCAGGTTCGCCGATCTCGGCCTGGTCATCATCGACGAGGAACACCGCTTCGGGGTGAAACACAAGGAAAAACTGAAAAAACTGCGCCAGGACGTTGATGTCATCACCCTTTCGGCCACGCCGATCCCGCGCACCCTGCAGATGGCGCTGCTCGGCATCCGCGACCTGTCGGTGATCAACACCCCTCCCGGAGAGCGGCTGCCGGTCAAGACCTACATCAGCCGCGACGACGACCTCGTCATCCGCGAGGCCATCAGCCGGGAACTGCAACGGGGCGGGCAGGTCTTCGTGGTCCACAACCGGGTCAGGACCATTCACCGGCTGGCGGACCGGATCAAGAAGCTCAAACCCGAGGCCAACGTGGCCGTGGCCCACGGCCAGATGAAACCGGCGGAGCTGGAAAAGATCATGCTCGCCTTCGTCGCCCGCAAAATCGACGTGCTCGTCTGCACCACCATCATCGAGAGCGGGCTCGACATACCAAACGCCAACACCATCATCATTACAAGGGCCGATCTCCTCGGACTGGCCGAGATCTATCAGCTCCGCGGCCGGGTGGGCCGCAGCAGTGAACAGGCCTACGCCTACCTGCTCCTGCCGGATCCGGAAAAACTGCCCGGCGACGCGAAACGCCGCATCCGCGCCCTGATGGACTACAGCGATCTTGGCGGCGGATTCAAGCTGGCCATGAGCGACCTGCAGATAAGGGGCGGCGGCAGCCTGCTGGGCGAGAGCCAGAGCGGCCAGATCGCGGCCGTGGGCTACGACCTCTATCTGGAACTCCTGCAGCGCACGGTCGAGGAACTCAAGCAGTCCGCCCGGGGGAACGACAGGAGCGAACCGGAACTCGACCCTGAAATAAACCTTCGGGTTCCGGCCTTCATCCCGGAAGACTACATCCCGGACACTGGCCAGCGTTACCTGGCATACCGCCGGATCAGCGCGGCCGCAAACGATGCCGAGCTCGAGGAGTTAACCGACGAACTCATCGACCGCTACGGTCCGGTTCCGGCCGAAACCGCAAACATCATCGGCATCGTCTCGCTCAAGCCCGAACTCGTCGAGCTGCGGGCGACCAGGCTCGAACAGGGCGAGGACCGGCTGGTCATCCACCTCGACGATTCCACCCCGATCGACCCGGTCAAGCTGGTCGGGATAAACGGCCAAGGCGGCCTGGAGATAAGGCTTCTGCCGGGCAACCGCGTGGTGGTCGGCGGTCTCGATCTGCGCGGCGGAACCGTGATCGAGGAGGCGAAAAAAACATTGCAGACCCTTGTCCGACTTGCTACTTAACCTTGATCCGCAACGGCTTTGCGGGGTGATTTCCGCGCATTGTCCTGAAGATACGTTGCGTTGCAAGGATTTCGGCCTGGCGTCCGGGTTCACCCCGCCGCCCCGCGGGGCGTTCGCTCACGGATCCATGCAGTTGAACCTTTGTCATATCTTCCCCAGGAATCCCCGCGCATGAACACAAAAAAAACTTTCCTGCTCTTCCTGGCCGCCCTCATCCTCCTGCCGCTTTTTCCCTGTTACGTGCGGGCGGAAATGGTGGACCGCATCGTCGCGGTGGTGAACGACGAGCCCATCACCCTTTCCGAGCTGAGGCGGCGGGAAAACCCGGCGCTCCTGCGGATGCTGAGCCCCATGACCTTTCCGGCCGGAAAGGACGAATTCGAGAAAGCGGTGCTCGAGGACCTGATCGACCGCCGCCTCATGCTCCAGAAGGCGCGCGAGATGCGGATAGATCCGGACGAGACCGACATCGACACCTACCTGAACGGCATGACAAGAAGCAACGGCATGGACCGGGAACGGTTCGCGGCCATGCTGAAAGACATCGGCGTGGACATGAAAGACCTTCGCCGCGGCATCGCCGAGAACATCGCCCGCTCCCGCCTGGTGCACTTCGAGGTCAGGTCGAGGATCGTCATAACCGACGCCGAAGCCAGGAAGTATTACCAAAAGAAGTACAAGGACGCCGCCGCTCTGCCGGAAGGATACCACCTCCTGCAGATGGGGTTCTACTGGGACCGGCCGAAAAGCATGTCCTCAACCAGGGATGAAGCGCGAAGGCGGGCGGAAGAGGCGCGCGGCAAGGTCGCGGCCGGAGAGGATTTCCGCGAACTCGCCCGGCGGATATCCGAACTTCCAACCGCCGACTCGGGCGGGGATCTGGGGTTTCTCGCGGCCGGTGAGATGGCCCCCTGGATGCTCAAGGCCCTGGACGGCGTGAAGGCCGGCGGCCTGACCCCGGTGATCGAGGGGGCCGGCGCGATGCAGTTCTTTCTCGTATTCGAGGTGAACATCGAGGGACGCTTCGAGCCGCCACCGTTCAGACTGGTCAAGGACGAGCTCAAAAGGGAGCTGCACGCGTCCAAAGAAAAAAAATACCTGGATGAATGGCTGACAAAAATCAAAAAAGAGGCTTATATAAGGATCATGCTATGAGTCAGGGACCAGGAGGCCGGCAGGGGCGTAAGCAAAGCGGCGGCTGAAAATACGGAGATAAGATAAGGATATGCAAGGTTCAGACATGAACAGCGACGGCATGGTCACCGAATCCCTCGGCACCCTGTTCAGGCAGATGCGCCGCAGCCAGCAGAAAACCCTCGAGGACGCGGCCGCGGAGACCTGCATAAACATCCGCGCGCTCAAGGCCCTGGAAGCGGACGACTACTCCGACATACGGGCCGAGGTCTTTGTCCGCGGATTCATAAAAAACTATGCCGAATACCTGGGCATGGACCCGAAGGAGGCGATAGCGGTCTACGAAAGAAGCGGATTGCGGCCGCCTACGCACGAGCACCTTTCCCCTCCCGAAGAAGAGGACGAAGACGACAACGGCGACGGCGGCATGTTTCCGGTCTGGAAAAAGGCGCTGTCCGCGCTCGTGGTCCTGGCCGTGATCGTGTACGCCGGAATCATGCTCTTCACTCCGGACAGGGAAGAACAGCAGGCCGCAACGCCGTCCGGCGCGGCCGGGGAATCTCTCCGGCCCGCGGACACGGCCCCCGCCCAAAAACCGGCGCCCGCGCCGCAGCCCGATCCCGAAAGCCTCCGGGAAAAAACGCCGGAGCCTGAAAAAACTGCCGCAACGCCGCCGGTCCGCAAAAACATCCCCGCTGCGGCGGAAAAAAAGGCGCAGCCCGAGCCTCCTAAAACGCCTCCGCCGCCCCGATACACCGTGACCGCCACCTTTGTCGAGCCGACCTGGATGAAACTCCACATCGACGGCGGCCCGGCCCGGCAGTACACATACCATCCCGGTGAAAGAAGGGTGTGGAAAGTGCGGAAGAAGATACGTTTCTTCATCGGCAACGCCGGCGGAATCAGGCTGAACGTCAACGGCGAGGACATGCCGCCCCTCGGCCCTTCCGGCGAGGTGGCCAAGCTCATAATCCCCGACGGGCTTGAAAAACTCCGCCGCATGGCGGAAAAGAAGCGGGAAGAAGAGAGCAGGCAGGCGGCCGGCAGGCCGTCGCCGGAGGCTGCCTCCCGGCCGGCACCGGCCGCGGACGGGACCGTGAACAGGACCGAAACGGCGCAACAACCTGCTCCCCCTGCCGCAGATACGGCAGACACGGCCGCGGGCGGCGAGCCTGCCGCGCCGCGGCCCGAGCCGCAGGCTGAGTCCGTGCAGGACGCCGCCGCTGCTGATGCGGCCGAAGACATGGCGGCAGCCGCAGAGCCTGTCTCTCCGGCCGGAGAGCCCATCTCCGCGCCTGCCGACGATGGCGGGATGTGATCCCCTGCCGCCTGCGGCCGGGGTGGTGCTCGACGTCTTCGAGCACGGGGAAAGCGACCTCATCGCAGTCATCTTTACCCGGGAAAGGGGACGGCTCGCGGCCATCGCCAAGGGCGCGAAAAAGAGCCGCCGCCGCTTCGTCAACAAGCTCGAGCCCTTTACCTCGCTCGAACTGCTGCTATCCCCGTCCCGGCGCTCCACCCTTTTCCGCCTCGACGGGGCCGAAATCATCAGTTCCCGGCCCGGCCTCCGTTTCGACCACCGGCGCTACGCCGCCGCCTCTCTCGTCTGTGAACTCGTGATCCACTGGACCCGCGAGGCCGATCCCGCGCCGGAGCTGTTCCACCTTCTGGGATGGACCCTGGACCAGATGGATAACGGGGATATTTCCTGGATTCTGCCCGTGTTTCTGGTCAGGCTCATTGACCTGACCGGCCACCGGCCGCTGCTCGACGCCTGCGCCGTCTGCGGGGCCGCGGCGAGCGGCCCCATGCGGATGAGCCACGCCCATCACGGAGTGGTGTGCCGAAGATGCGATCCGCAGGGAAGCGGCGGAACGGTGCTGAACGCGGGGGAGATAAGAACCATCAGGGAACTGGCCGACGCCCCCCCTGGACGCACAGGCCGCATCCGCATCGGCGCGAAAAGCCGCAGGGCCATAACCGAAACCATGATCCGCTACTCCACCTGGCTCCTCCAGAAGGAACCGGCCAGCTGGAAGGCGGCGGCGGAAATCTTTCCGTCCTGACCCGCCGCCGCGGGATTCCTCACGGCTCCTCTCCCCTGAAGGTTTTGACCCTCCATATCTCGCGGGCATATTCCATGACAGCGCGGTCGCTGGAGAAACGGCTGCAGCGGGCCAGGTTCAGGATGGCCCGCCTGCTCCACTCGTCGGCGTCAAGATAGAGGGCCGCGGCCCGCTCCTGGCAACGGATGTAATCCTCGAGATCGCGCAGGACCAGGTAGGGATCGTCCGGCCGCATGATCGCGTCCACCAGGGGCTGGAAGAGCCCCGGTTCAGCCGGACAGAACTCGTCGCTGCGCAGGGCGGCGACAATGTCGCGGATCTCGGGGTTGCGGCGGCAGATCTCCGACGGCGGCATCCGCATCTCGCGCCGTTCCCGTTCCACCTCGTCGGCGGTGAGGCCGAAGATAAAGATGTTTTCCTCCCCCACCGCCTCGCGGATCTCGATGTTGGCGCCGTCCAGGGTGCCGATGGTCAGGGCGCCGTTGATGGCGAACTTCATGTTGCCGGTGCCGCTGGCCTCGGTCGAGGCGGTGGATATCTGCTCGGAGAGATCGGCGGCGGGGATGATCCTTTCGGCCAGGCTGACGCCGTAGTTGGGAACGAACACCACCCTGAGGCGGCCCTGCGTCCGCGGATCTGCATTCACCACCGCGGCCACCGAGTTTATCAGCTTGATTATCAGTTTCGCGGTCCAGTACGACGGCGCGGCCTTGCCCGCGAAGATGACGGTGCGGGGAGCGATGTCGAGGCCGCGGCCGGCCTTGATGCGGCGGTACAGACATATAACGTGCAAAACGTTCAGAAGCTGGCGCTTGTACTCGTGAATACGCTTCACCTGCACGTCGAACATGGAGGCGGGATCGACCCGCACCCCGCAGGTTCCGGCTATGTAGGCGGCCAGGGCCTCCTTGTTGTTTCTCTTGATCTCCCGCCAGCGGCGGCGGAAATCCGGATCGTCCGCCAGGGGCTCGAGTCTTTTCACCTGGCCGAAATCGGTGATCCAGCCGTCGCCGATGCGCCCGGTTATCAATTCAGCCAGGCCGGGATTGCATTTCAGGAGCCAGCGGCGCTGGGTGATGCCGTTGGTCTTGTTGTTGAACCTTTCCGGAAACATCTCGGCGAAATCGGCGAAAATCCGCTCCCGCATCAGCCGGGTGTGGAGCATGGCCACGCCGTTGACCGAGTGGCTGCCGACAATGGCCAGATGGGCCATGCGCACGCTCTTGACCGGCTCCTCGCAGATGAGGCTCATGCGCCGAAGCCGGCCGACATCGCCGGGGAAACGGTTTTCCACGTCGGCAAGGAACCTGCGGTTTATCTCGTAGATGATCTCGAGGTGGCGCGGCAGTACCCTGCCCAGAAGCTCCACCGGCCAGGTCTCGAGCGCCTCGGGCATCAAGGTGTGGTTGGTGTAGGCGAATACCTGAACGCAGACCTTCCAGGCGTCCTCCCAGGCCATGCCGCGGTTGTCCACCAGGATCCGCATCAGCTCGGGAATGGCGATGGCCGGATGGGTGTCGTTGAGCTGCACCGCCACGTGGTCGGCCAGCCTTTCGCAGGGCTCGCCGCGCTTGTCGAAACGGCGGAAGATGTCCTGGAAGGTGGCGGCGACGAAGAAGTACTGCTGCTTGAGCCGCAGTTCCTGCCCCTCACGGAGTTCGTCGGAGGGATAGAGAACCTTGGAGATGGTCTCGCTCATGACCTTCTCCTCCACGGCAAAGACGTAGTTGCCGCGGTTGAAGTAGCCGAGGTCGAACTCGCGCGAGGCCCGGGCCGTCCACAACCGCATGTTGAGCACACAGCCGTTGCGGTATCCCGGCACCAGGATATCGCAGGCCATGGCCATCACCTCCTCGGTGTCCACCCATTCCTTGCGCATCCGGCCGTCCTCGTCGAACCAGGTTTCGACCCGGCCGTAGAACCTGACCGGATAGAGATACTCGGGCCGTTCGAACTCCCAGGGCGTGCCGTAGCGGAGCCAGTTGTCCGGGCTCTCGGCCTGGTATCCATTCACGATCCGCTGATAAAAAAGACCGTACTCGTAACGGATGCCGTAGCCGTATCCCGGGATGCCCAGGGTGGCCATGGAGTCGAGGAAACAGGCGGCGAGCCGGCCGAGGCCGCCGTTGCCGAGAGCGGCGTCGTCCTCCCGTTCCCTCACCTCTTCCAGGCTGAAACCGAGCTCCTCAACCGCCTGCGCCGCCTCGTCCTCAAGCCCCAGGTTGACAAGGCTGTTTCCCAGGGAGCGGCCCACCAGGAACTCGAGCGACATATAGTAGACCCGCTTCTTGCCGGCCCGGTAAAAATCCTGCTGGGTGTTTATCCACCGTTCTACCAGCTGGTCCCGCAGGGTGTAGGCAAGGCTTTTGTAAACGTCGTGCGGACCGGCCCGTTCAGGATCCCGGCCCTGGGAACTCAGGATGTGGTGACAGATCGCGGCCCGCACCTCGTCCGCTGACGGACGCTCGTTGAACACGCAGCGGGAGCGGGCCAGGTGCCTGTGGCCATCCTTCTTGACGGCCATGTCTTCCTTTTTTTTCATAACCCCATCCTTTTCTGGACAGCGGATCAAAAAACCGAGGAGGCGAGAAACCGCTCGACATAAACGGCGGCATCCGCGCTTGTCTCCACCTCCCCCGCCACCCTGGCCTCCTCGATGGCATCGAGTATCTTCCGGTAGATCGGGCCAGGCGGAATTCCCATGGCCTTGAGGTCGTTGCCGGTCAGAAGGGGAGGCGCGCCGCGGACCGGTTTTATTCTCTCCCGCACCACCATGGCGATCCTCCTGTAAAGGGCGGCAATGGCCTCTTCCATGTTCTCCGGCCGTTCCGGCCCGCGGCCGGCGAGGCTGTCGGCCATGGCGAGGATGAAGAGACCGGGCAGGTCATGGCCCGCGGCCCGGTACAGTTTGAGGCAGGCGCGGGGTTTTATGCCGGTTTTCCTGAGAGCGTTGTTGAGATGAAACGGCCACATATGCAGGCGGACGAGCCGGGCGACCGCCTCGCGGCGGCGGCGGCTCCAGCGCAGCCTGCGGGCAAGGCGCGCCACCTCCTCGGCGCCGACGCGGTCGTGATCGTAGAAGGTGATGCGGCCGTTTCTGATCTCCCGGCAAAAGGGCTTGCCGAGATCGTGCAACAGGGCGGCCCAGCGCAGTTTTTCCCTGTTATGGCCGCAGCCGAGCCAGACGCGGGCATCCTCCGCCTCCCGGCCGAACCACGCCTCCGGAGCGGCAGCGATGCCGTCGGCCGCGGCCAGGGCCGCGATCCCGTGATCAAGAACGTCCAGATGGTGGCTTGCCGGCTGCCCCATTCCCGCGCCGCGGGCCAGCTCGGGCAGGATCTCGGCAAGGATGCCGTTGTCGCGCATGGCGGTCAGCCCCCCGGCCCCGCGGCCGCTTGCAATCAGATGGTCCAGTTCGGCCGCGATCCGCTCGGCGGCAACGGCGGCGAGGGAGCCGCGTCCCGCGGCAATGGCGGCAAGGGTGGCGGAATCGATGGCAAACCCGAGGCAGGCGGCGAAACGGAAGGCGCGCAGGCGGCGAAGGGGGTCCGCTTCCAGGACCGCGGGAGAAAGCATCCTGATCCTGCCTGCGGCAATGTCAGCCACGCCGCCGGCCGGATCAATGAGAGGTCTTCTCTCCCCGGCGGCAAAGGCGTCGTCCACCTCGACCGCCATGGCGTTGAGCGTGAAATCCCGCAGCCTCAAGTCGGCGTCGATGTCACGGGCCGGGCGGCGCAGGCCGGTTAAATCCAGGTCAACGCCGCGCCAGACGAGCCGCCAGGCGTCTTCAGCCTCGTCAAGGGCGACCAGGGTCGCGGGAAGCTCCGCAGCCAGACGCCGGGCCAGGAGGGCGGCCCGCTCCACGGTGAAATCCAGGTCTGCCGGATCACGGCCCATGACCAGATCCCGCACCGCGCCGCCGCACAGGTACAAGGTCATCCCCTCCTGCCGGGCCGCGGCCAGCATCCGCGCCAGGAGCGGAGATGGCAACAAGCCGGAAATTCCGGCCGGATCAACCGTCAAGCCGTTCTCCGATCTCGCCAAGGGTCGTCTCCAGCCGACAGCGGACGTCGTGGATGTGGATGGATTCCAGGCTCAGGCTCTCTATCTCCACCCCGGTCTCCGGCGGCAGATCTCCACCAAAGCGCAGCCAGGCGCTCCTCGCCACCTCGCGGACCGCGTCCTCGGCGAACTGGGGCCTGCGGTGCGAGGCCATGACGATCTCGGCTTCGTCAGGACGTTTCAGAAGATCAGAGGTGAGATGGAGGGCGTTGTCGAGACAGGCGATCAGATCGTCCACCCCTGCCTCAACAAGGCCACCGGCGGCGGACAGGCGCAGGGTGGTGCGGGAACGCTGGGAATGGGTGGGCATGGGCATGATCCCGTCGCCGCCGCCGAGCTCGATGTTGTAGGCCTGGGTACAGGGACAGGCAGTGATATGGCTGGCGGTGACCCCGAGCGCGATCCCGGCGGTTCTGATCCTCCCGGATTTCCTGACCGCCACGGCCCGGCAGTCAACCTCCACGGTGTCGAGCGAGGAACGGCCGCTCACCGCGGTGGCGCGGACAACGGGCAGGGAGCCGGCGAGCCCGACCTCGGCCCTGCCGCCCTCCTGCCCCTCGAGCACGCCCGCGGCCAGGGACGCGGCATAGGCGGGCAGCGAATCGAACTCCTCATCGTACAGCCTGCTCACCACCTCCTCCATCCGCGACATGTGAATGCCGCGGCGGGTGGCGGGCAGATCCACGCAGATCCCGGCCCGCATGGGCAAAGCGGCTCCATTCAGACGCAGCCATACGGTCTTGCCGGTGATCCCCACATCGCTCAGGGGCAGGGGCACCGCGGGCGGCTCTTGCGGCACATCCACCCCGCACGCCACCACCCGTTCATGTTCGGCCATGGAAATCAGACAGGAAGGATCCCCGCTTTCCTCATCCTGCCGTACCACTGCTGCACGCTCATGCATCGATCCTCCTCCGTTTGCGAAAACCAGGCCGCGGCCCGGCGGATACCGGCAAACCCATCCATATTGTTGCCTGTTTCCCCGGCGATAACAAGCAGTTTGCGGAACATGGCGGCCATTTCCTCCCGTCCGGCCCGGGCGCAGAGGCTGCCGTGGTGAAGAAGGCGCTCGCTCACCGGGTCTCCGGCGGCAAACCCGAACGGAGCCCGGGCCGCAGCCCTGATGAAAAAGCCCCAATCCTCGCCGAGACCGGCCATGTTTTCCGGGAATCCGCCGACGGCGAGGAAAAAAGCGCGGCGCACGGCAAAGGCAGAGGTCATGATGAAACACCAGCGGCCAAGGGCGGGAAGACAGTCGCCGGCGGTGCCCCGTCCCGCCTCCGGAACGAGGAATCCCCCGCCCGAAACCGCGTCCAGGTTGCGGGTAACGCCATAGGCGGCCTCGTAACCGCGGATGGCGGCAAGGAGGCGTTCCACGTGGCCGGGAAGCCAGCGGTCATCGGAATCCAGGAACATGACCACATCGCCGCAAGCGGCCTCAACGCCCAGGTTGCGGGCCGCGGCCGCCCCCAGCCCCGGAGTGCGCACCACCCGGACTCCGGGATAGCCGCGGGCGAGAAGCTCCGGGGTGGAGTCGGCGGAGCCGTCGTCCACCACCACGACCTCGATGGGGCATCCCTGGGCGAGGACGCTGTCAATGGCCCGGGGCAGGAATCCGGCCCGGTCACGGGAAGGAATAACGCAGCTTATCATATTCGGTTCGCGGCCCGGGGCCGACGGTCAGCGGGCGACAGGGCCAGCCTTTTAAACAGATCAGAGGCACGGCCTTGTTTTCAGGGCCGTCAACCGTTGAGAGCTTTCTCAAGCTCCTCCAGGGAAAAGGGCTTCTTCAACACCCGGACAAAGCCAAACTTCCCGGGGCTGGTCATTATCTCGTCGTCGCTCCGGCCGCTCATGGCTACGGCCCGCACCTGCGGATCGATATCCTGGAGGAGGCGCAGGGTGGCGAGCCCGCCCAGGCCGGTGGGGACAAGGAGATCGAGCAACACCACGTCCGGACGTTTCCCGGCGGTCTTGTAGGCCTCCACCAGCTCCCGTCCGCATGAAAAGGCCGTTGCGGCGAAACCGATGCGGGACGCGAGACTGGAGGCCACCCGGGCCACGTTTTCCTCGTCCTCAAGGATAAAAACCGTCCCCCTGGCCTCTCCCTTGGGTGCGGTAGAGCGCCTTTCCCGCACCGATGCGTCTCCCTTAGGCTCAGGCCCGGACGCGGGCAGCATTACGGTGATGACGGAACCGGCCTCGGGCCGGGAGTCCACGGTGATGGTTCCGCCGTGCCGCCTGATCACCGCAAAGGCCAGGGCCATCTCCAGCCCCTTGCCCTTGCGGCTGTCCAGGGGGGAGGAGTGGAAGTAAGGATCGTATATCCGTTCACGGGCATCGTCGTCCAGGCCTGGACCAGTGTAGGTTATCCGGATGACCAGCCATGTTCCGGGATCGAGGCCGAGTTCGTTATCAGGCCCAAGCTCTTCAGACCGGCTGCGGAAAAACACCCGGTCGGCCGCGAACTGATCACGCACGGCCGCGGCCATGCCGGAAAAGGCCTCCTCCATCTGGACGGGAGCGAAACTCACCCGGGGCAAATCCTTGCCGCGGTCAAAGGTGACGCTGCCGGAAAGGCCGCCCAACCCCTCGCGGAAGGCCCGTTCCGCCAAGGGAACAAGGTCGCCCACCTCGCGGCTTGCGGGCATGCCTCTGCCGGCCAGGAGCAAAAGCTTTTCCGAAAGGGATCGGGCCACCCCCAGAGCCTTGGCGCTGTCGGCCAGGATCTTGCGCACCGCCTGATCCCTGACCATGGCTGCGGCCAGCTCCTGGTTACCGAAAACCACGGTCAGAAGGTTGTTGAAATCGTGGGCAATGCCGCCGGCAAGGGTAGCGAGGCTTTCCAGGCGGCGGTGGTCGCGCATGTTTTCCTCGAGGTTGCGCTGCCGGGTGACGTCGGTGAACACCTCGACGATACCGGCGAGATTCCCGTTGCCGACAAAAAATGGGCTGGCCGAAAGCATCACAGTCCTCACCGATCCGTCAGGGACACGGCGGCAAAAGTCGTACACAACCTGGCCGGTGCCACTATTTTTCATAACCTCGATGGGGCACGATGGCGAGCGGCAGTAATCGCCGGGACGCGACTCGTAACAGTGGCGCGGCAGGTCTTCACCCTCTTCGTGGAACATCTTCATGTAAGCGCGGTTGGCGTAGAGGATGGCGTAATCAGTTCCGGTTACGCACAAGGCCGGGGCGCAGTCCATGATGTTGGTGAATGCGTCCCGGTCCCGGGCCAGGGCCTGGGCGGTTCTTTCCTTTTCCGCCTGCTGGTAGGCAACGAAGAAGAGAAAGGGTAAAAAGACCAGGGATAGGAAAAGGTCTTCCAGAATATCGTGGTTGAGGACGCCGAGAACGGTCAGCCCGTGGAGGAATACAATGACGAGGACGTATAGTCCCAGGTACGAGAAAAACCGCGGCAGGCAACGACCCTCGCACCACCTGTCTCCGCCCGCGGCCGGAAAGCCCCCGAATCTCACCCTGTCTGCCGCCATCGTCCCTGCAACCTGAATAATGATAACGCTTACTCCTTTTTTCTTGTATCACCCTGGCGGACCGACCTGCAACTCGTAACTGTCATGAAAAACGAACTTTTTCTCTCCCGGCCGACGGAGCATTCCAAGGCGGCGGGCAAAAACGCCTTTACGGGCGCCTGCTGGAAACGCCACCCCTGCCCCCATGGAGAACCGGGAAAGCCGTCCGGGGAATCTGTCAAACCACAACATTGCCAGGCGGAAAGCAGGCGGCGGCCTCGCGCGCCCGGCCGGCGAGGCGATGCTCGAGGTATTCGGCGGCAAGCGGAATCATGGCGTCGAGATAGGCCCCGATGTCCTCCTGGGTGGCGGTGGTGAGGGTCTGGCAGAAGAGGCATTTCCTCTCCCCGCCGCCGGTTGAGGGCAGGCCGTGGTCCTCGAGCAGATGGCGGGTGACCTCGCGGTCGTTGAACTCGTCGTACACCGGGAAGATGGTGCGTATGCCGAAACCGGCGGAAAAGGCGGCTATCTTTTCCATGAACACCGGGGTCTGTTCCGGGTAGTGGTCCTGCTTGCTGGTGTAGCCTGCGGCGAGCCGGCCCACCAGGTTGCGGACGCAGTACTCCACCGCCCGGGTGTGCATGCCCAGCTTGCAGGCCACGCAGACCAGGTTCTTGCCGTTGAAGCGGGGCATGAGCTCCTCGTAGCGGTCGAGCCAGAATCCCTGAAAAAGCCGGCCCATGTCGAGCTCCACGTACTCGATCCCGGGCAGGGGCGCAGCGGCCGTGACCTGGCGGGCGAGGATATCCCGGGCGACCTGGAACCGCTGCCTGGGGAAGTCGTGGAAACGGCTCATGCCGTTGAGCATGTGCAGGAGATGAATGGTGCGGGGCCGGGGCAGGTCTGGTTCGCGGCCAAAGGCGGCCATGGCCATGAGGGCAAGGGAGTCGGTGCCCCCGGAAAAGAGGATGGCGATGTCTTCGCTGTTCATTTTCTTCCCTTTTTCGTTGATGAACGGAGCAAGGCTATCATCTGTCCACCCGGTAGCGGAGAAAGAGGTCGCCGTCCGGCGACACTTCCACCTCCTCGAGGGAGATGGCGGCAAATGGGCTGCCCACAGGCCCGGGGCCTGAGAAGGACAACGGCGCGGCCGCGTCGCCGGAGAGCCGGGGGGCGATGGTGATGAAGATCCCGTCCACCACCCCTTGGCGCAGGGCCGCGTGGTTGAGGCGGCCCCCGCCCTCTACGAGGATGTCGCCGCCGCTCTCCCGGTGCAGCCGGGCCACGGCCCAGGCGAGGTCGATCCCGCCGGGGCCGGGAGGCGCGGCCACCACCCGGGCCCGGCCGCGCAGCCGTTTCCCGAGACCGGCGGCCAGCGGTTCAGGGGTGAATATCACCGGCAAGGGGCCGGCGCCGCGGAAGATCCGGCGGTCCGGGGGGATGTCGGCCGAGGCGGTGACAAAGGCGCGGATCCGGCCGCCGTCCCCGCCGCCGGCCACCGCCACCTCGGGATCGGACTCCCTCAGGGTGGCCGCGCCCATGAGGCTTGCGCCGGTGCGGGCCCTCAAGGCCAGAAGCCTTGCCCGGTCGGCGGCCCCGGCCACCGGCATCGGCCCGATCCGGCCGCAGAGGGTGGCCGCGGCCGCGATAAAGACCTCAAATCCCCTTGCCATGATTCGTTCCCGCGGTTTAGATGATGGACCCGAGAGGGTACTCCCATGCGATATTACACGGAAATAGAAAGGGAAAAAATAGTCTCAGGCCCCTTCCGGCTCAGGGAGAAAGATAGCTGTCCGCCGCAACTGGCCGAGTCCATCGCCGCGCACGGCCTCTTCTCCCCCCTGCTGGTGCGGCAAGAGGAGAATCAATGGCTCCTCGTCCACGGCCACCGCAGATTTGCGGCCCTGGCCGCGCAAGGGGCGGACAGGATGCCGGCCCGGGTGATTTCCGCGGCCGTGCCCCTGGAGGATCTCCTTGCCCGGCTGGCCGCGGAGCACCGGGAGAGCGGCAACCTCTCGCCGGTGGGGATCGGCCGCCTCCTCGCCCTGGCCGGGCCAAAGGAGCGGAACGGGCAGGAACGCCTCCTCTCCATCCTGGGGGAGAACCCCCGCCACCACCGGCCGGAGCTGTTTCTCTCCCTGCTCGAACTGCCGGAGGAGGCGCGGCTGGCCGTGGATCGCGGCCTGATTGCGGCCGCGAGCGCCCTGGAGCTGGCCAGGGACCTCTCCCCCGGGGCCCGGGGGGAAGTCTGCGGGCTCATCACCGGCCTGGGGCTCAGCCGCGCATCCCAGCGCGGCCTCATCATTGCGGTGCGGGAGCTGGCCCGGCGGCAAGGCAAGGACGAGGCGGCCACGGCCCGGGAACTCGCGGCCCTGGCCCGGCAGAGCCGGGGCAACCCCAGGCAGCGGGCCGCGGCCTTTGCCCGGATGCTCGAAAAACGGCTCCATCCCCGGCTCGAGGCGACGCAGGAGGAGTTCGCCCGCTTCACCGCGGCCCTGGACCTGCCGGACAACGTCAGCCTCGCCCCGGCCCCGGCCTTCGAGTCCGACCGGGTGACGGCCAGGATCGTGTTCGACAACCGGGAACAGTGCAAAAAATTCTGGGAACAGGCAAAAGGGTTTCTCGCTACTCCCCGATTATCTTGACCAGGACCCGTTTCCTGCGGTTGCCGTCGAACTCGCCGTAGAATATCTGTTCCCAGGTGCCGAGATCGAGTTCTCCACCGGTCACGGCCACCACCACCTCGCGGCCCATGATCTGCCGTTTCAGGTGGGCGTCGGCGTTGTCCTCATAACCGTTGTGGCGGTACTGCTCCACCGGCTCATGCGGGGCCAGTTTCTCGAGCCATACCTCGTAGTCGTGATGCAGGCCGGACTCGTCGTCGTTGATGAACACCGAGGCGGTGATGTGCATGGCGTTCACCAGCACCAGCCCTTCCCGGATACCGCTCTCCCGCAGGCAATCCTCCACCTGGCCGGTGATGTTGACGAACCCGCGCCTGCCCCTGATCTCGAACCACAACTCCTTACGGTAACTTTTCATCTTCCGTCCCCGGACCACTCCCACGGCCGCGGCGGTCAAACCCGCCATACGGAAAGGCAGCCGCAATATTTAATTATTAAATTAAAAACTTGACTTTCACGAATCCCCGGTATATTATGACAGACATGAAGAGGCAAGCTTCTTCATCAGAGAAGGATTTTCCCCTTCTTCTCTATTTCCTTCCTGTCGTGGGGGCGGCTATCCCGGCCGCCCCCTTTTTTTTTATGGCGATGACGCCGTGAAAAAACGGCCCGCCGCGTTGCAGCGGGCACACGAAATGGCCGCGTGCCGACCGCTTCCACGGCACCACCGCCCCATCAACACGACGAATAACCGCAGCTCACGCAACTGTTGCAGCCGCCGCTTCTCCGCATGGAAAGTTTGCCGCAGACCGGGCATGAAACATAGGTGGAAGGCTCGTTGTAGGGCGCGGGATCCTCTTCCGAATCCTTGGCCGCGCACTTTTCCAGCACCCTGGCCAGGGCTGCGGGGATGGAATAGACCCGGCCGAGCCTGCCATTGTGCCACGCCCCGTCGGAAGAGATGTCCTCCAGGGTGCGGACGATCTTGCCCACCAGGCGGTAGTCGTGCTGCAGGGCCACCGAAATCACCCGGCCCAGGGCCTCGCTCATGCCGTGCAGGGTGGAGCCGGATTTGGTGGTGTTCAGGAAAACCTCGCGCACGTGGTTGTGCGGCCCCTTGTTGGCGGTGATGTAAAGCGGCGCGGGGCCGCGCCACTTGAAGGTGGAGCCGGAACGCTCGTCCAGGTCGGAGAAATCGCTTGCGTCCTCGCTGGCTGCGGAATGGTCGCTCAGCACCCCCTCCATAGACGAGTCCCTGAACATGGTTATGCCCTTGAGGTTGCTGTCGCGGGCGTGCTCGAGGATCTTCAGGATGTCTTCCTCGGTGGTATCGGCCGGCAGGTTTATGGTCTTCGAGACCGCGGTGTGGTTGAAGGCCTGGCAGGCCTCGAGGATGCGGATCTGCTGGAAGGGGGGGATGTTGTGGGCGGTCTGCTCCGCGACCCAGTCGAGCTTTTCCTTTGAAT
>JALWTY010000085.1 GCA_026993265.1 Desulfobacterales bacterium | reverse complement strand
CGGTGCCTGGCAGCATCACGCCGCACAAGAAGTTCAAGGCGGAGTGCTACATACTGACCAAGGAGGAGGGCGGTCGTCATACGCCGTTCTTCAACGGTTACCGTCCGCAGTTCTACTTCCGTACCACCGACGTGACCGGTGTTGTGACCCTGCCCGAGGGCACTGAGATGGTGATGCCCGGTGACAACGTGTCGATCGAGGCGGAGCTGATCACGCCGATCGCGATGGAAGAGGGGCTGCGTTTTGCGATCCGCGAGGGCGGCCGCACGGTCGGCGCCGGCGTGGTCAACAAGATCATCGAATAAACCGGCCTTTTTCAGGGCCGATGGTTCAGGCGCGGGGAGGCCTTGATGCCTTTCCGCGCCGGGAGTTTTTATAGATGAGGGATATAATCACCCTGGGCTGCACCGAGTGCAAGCGCAGGAATTACACCACCACCAAGAACAAGCGTAAGACTCCGCAGAAACTGGAGCTCAAGAAGTACTGCCGTTTCTGCCGGACCCATACCACCCACAGGGAGACCAAATAACAGCCCGTTGAAAACGAGCGCAGCGGTTTTTCAACGGGCTGATAGACACGGGGGTAGGCCAGTAGCTCTAATTGGTAGAGCACCGGACTCCAAATCCGGGGGCTGGGGGTTCGAGTCCCTCCTGGCCTGCCAAGCCGCAAGGCTGTACCGTTGTTTTTCATGAGCAGTCAGTCGGCGGCCTTTTTTCGTTTGCGAAGGGGGCGGCGGGAGGCGTTTCGAGATGGCGCAGTCCAGGAAAAAGGGCCGCGGCAAGGCCGTGGCAGAGAAGAATGACGGGAGGGTGAGCGTCAAGACCTTTCTTTCCGAGGTCAAGGCGGAGTTCGGCAAGGTGACCTGGCCGGGAAGGAAGCAGACCATCGGCTCTGCCTTCGTGGTCATCGTCATGTCCACCCTTATCGCCTTCTACCTGGGAGCGGTCGATCTGCTGCTCGGCAAGCTGGTGGGATTCATTCTGGACTGATCTCCGGAGAGGAAAGACAAAAAACATGGCGCGCGCCTGGTACATACTGCATACGTATTCCGGCTTCGAGGAACAGGTCAAGGCCGCTCTCGAGGAGAGGATAAAGAACGCCGGTCAGGAAGAGTTCTTCGGCGAGATCCTTGTCCCCACCGAGCAGGTGGTGGAGATGGTCAAGGGTACCCGCAGAACTTCCTCCCGCAAGTTCTTTCCCGGTTACATCCTTCTGAACGTCGATCTCAACGACCAGACCTGGCACACGGTGCGCGGCACTCCCAAGGTCACCGGCTTTGTCGGCGACGATCTTCATCCCCAGCCGCTCTCGGATGAGGACGCGATGAAGATCATCGGCCGGATCAAGGACGGCGCCCTCAAGCCCAAGCCCAAGGTGATGTACGAGGTGGGCGACGTGGTCCGGGTGACCGAGGGCCCCTTTTCCAATTTCCAGGGGCAGGTGGTCGAGGTCTATCCCGACAAGGGCCGGGTAAAGGTGATGATAAGTGTGTTCGGCCGCGAGACCCCGGTGGAGCTCGAGTTCATTCAGGTGACCAAGGGGTAGGCGCCGCCTGCCGCTGGCAATCCGTAATCTGTCCGGCCCCGGCCGGCTTCATTTTTCGAGGTGGGAAAAATGGCTAAGAAGATAGAAGGTTATATCAAGCTGCAGATCCAGGCGGGCAAGGCCAACCCCTCGCCGCCGGTGGGCCCGGCCCTCGGCCAGCACGGGGTCAACATCATGGAGTTCTGCAAGGCGTTCAACGCCAAGACCCAGGAGCTGGGCGACGCCATCGTGCCGGTGGTGATCACCGTCTACGCCGACCGCTCGTTCTCCTTCATAACCAAGACCCCGCCGGCCTCGAGCCTTCTGTTCAAGGCCTGCAAGGTCCAGAAGGGATCGTCCAATCCCAAGCGGGAAAGGGTGGCCGAGATCAGCCGGGACAAGATCCGTGAGATCGCCGAGATCAAGATGCCGGACCTCAACGCCTACGACATCGAGGCGGCGATGAAGATCATTGAGGGCTCGGCGAGGAGCTGCGGCATAACCGTGGTGGACTGAGGTCAAGGCCTGTTTGTCTGTACCGCGCCGTTGCCGTGGAGCAGCGTTTGCGGGAGGTGTGAAAATACAACCGGGTAAGGAAACATGGCTAAGAGAGGCAAGAAGTATCAGGCGGCTGTCGCCGACCTCGACCGCACCAGGCTTTACAGTCTGAGAGAGGCGGTGGAGGAGGCGGTTGCCCGCAAGTACGCTAATTTCGACGAGTCGCTGGACGTGGCCGTGCGTCTCGGGGTCGATCCCCGGCATGCCGACCAGATGGTGCGTTCCAGCGTGGTTTTGCCCCACGGCACCGGCAAGACCGAGCGGGTTCTGGTATTCGCCAAGGGCGAAAAGGTCCAGGAGGCGCTCGACGCAGGCGCCGACTACGCCGGTGGCGATGAGTACGTGGAGAAGATCCAGGGCGGCTGGCTCGAGTTCGACCGGACCATTGCCACGCCCGACATGATGGGCACGGTGGGCAAGATTGGCCGCATCCTCGGCCCCCGCAATCTGATGCCCAATGCCAAGCTCGGCACCGTCACCTTTGACGTGGCCCGGGTGGTGGGCGAGATCAAGGGCGGCAAGGTCGATTTCAAGGTGGACAAGGCCGGCATCGTCCACGCCATGGTGGGCAAGGTGTCCTTTGGGGTCGACAAGCTGGTGGACAACGTGGTCGCGTTGATCGACCGGCTGATCCAGCTCAAGCCCGCCTCGGCCAAGGGTGTCTATCTCCGCGGGGTTGCGGTGTCCACCACCATGGGCCCCGGTTTCAAGGTCGATCCGGTGGACGCCCGCAACATGGTGAAACAGGCCGGCTGAGGTTTTTCCGCCTCTGGCCTTTTACATATGCTGCCACCGGCGCGCCGCCGGCGGCATGGTGAGGTGGCGTCCCGGTGGGGCGTCAAGGTTTTGAAGTTAAGCAGTCCGGCGTCAGAGACAGCAGGTTCGCTTGCGCGTTTAATCGGAGCATTCCGGCCTGCCGAGACCGGGTGACTGGCCGTCGCGGCCGCTTTCCGGGCCGCGGTTCTTGCAGATAGTCTGTCCGTCCTGAACGACCAAGGCTTGCTTAACCTCGAGGATCCATTCCACTAAACAAGGAGGGTAAGAGTTTGAACCGTGACGAGAAACAGGCACTGGTTCAGCAGCTGAACGAGAGCTTCAGCCGGGCGAAGATCGCCATCCTCGCGGACTACAAGGGTCTCAAGGTCGCCGAGTTCGAGAAGCTCCGGGTGGAGCTGAGGAAGGGCAACGCCGAGATCCGGGTGGCCAAGAACACCCTGCTGCGCAGGGCCGTGGACGGGACCGCGTTCGAGGCGCTGAAGGATGAGTTCAAGGGCTCCACTGCGGTGGCGGTTTCCTATGACGATCCTGTGGCCCCGGCCAAGGCCCTGGTGGAGTTCGCCAAGGACAACCCCCAGCTCGAGATCAGGAACGCCGCGCTCGAAGGAAAGATCCTGAGCAGCGCTGATCTCGTCGCCCTGGCCAAGCTTCCGGCCCGCGAGGTGCTTCTCGCCCAGCTCATGAGCGTGATGAACGCGGTGCCAACCAACCTGGTTCAGGTGCTGAGCGGGGTTCCGCGCAAGTTCCTGTACCTGCTGCAGGCGATTGCGGACCAGAAGGAGAATTGACCGTAACGGACGGCCGTTTTTTTCTCCGGCCGTCGTCAATGGGATTCCAGTAGAACAGGCAAACAGTTTTTTCAGGAGGATTCAAAATGGCTATCAGCAAGGAAGATGTAATTGAGTTCATATCCAACATGAGCGTCCTCGAGCTCTCCGAGATGATCAAGGAGATGGAGGAGAAGTTCGGCGTGTCCGCCGCCGCTCCGGTTGCGGTTGCCGCGGCCGGTGCTGTTGCCGGCGGTGATGCCGGCGGCGGCGCGGCTGAGGAGAAGACCGAGTTCGACGTCATCCTTACCGGCGCCGGCGACAAGAAGATCCAGGTCATCAAGGAGGTCCGGGCCGTTACCTCCCTCGGTCTCAAGGAGGCCAAGGAGCTGGTCGAGGGTGCTCCCAAGCCCATCAAGGAAGGCGTTTCCAAGGACGAGGCCGAGGAGATCAAGTCCAAGATCGAGGCCGCCGGCGGCAGCGTCGAGATCAAGTAAAAAGACTCTTCCGGCGTGGGCCTGGGCGTTTTTCCGCCCGGTCCTCCGTGGAAGAATCCGGCAAGATTCAGACGCTACGGGGCGTTCCGCGCCCTGTAGCGTTTGTTTCGTTCTTGAAAAAGGCGCGGCAGGCACGAATCGCCGCCATCACATGGGGTGTCCCCCCGTTCCTGAAAGGTCCAACTGCAGGGGAAGAGCCGAATGAAAAGGTTCAGCAGAGTACGAAAGAGTTTTTCCAAGACCGGCAAGATCGTCGAGATTCCACATCTCATTGCCATGCAGCGGCAGTCCTACGAGAGGTTTCTGCAGTATCACAAAAGACCGGACGAGCGGGAGGATTTCGGTCTCCAGGCCATTTTCAAGAGTGTATTCCCCATCGAGGATTACAATGGCACCTGTTCGCTCGAGTTCGTCAACTACGAGTTCGGCGAGCCCAAGTACACGGTGGAGGAATGCGTCGAGCGGGGAATGACCTATGACGTGCCGGTGAAGATCACCGTCCGCCTGGTCACCTATGACGTGGACGCCGATGCCGGCAGCAGGAACATTCGCGACATCAAGGAACAGTCGGTCTACCTCGGCAGCATTCCGCTGATGACCCGTGACGGGGTCTTTGTGGTCAACGGCACGGAAAGGGTGATTGTCAGCCAGCTGCAGCGTTCGCCCGGCCTGTTCTTCAGCCATGACGGCGGCAAGAGCCACGCCGCGGGCAAGCTCCTCTATTCGGCCCGGATCATTCCGGTCCGCGGTTCCTGGATCGATCTCGAGTTCGACGCAAAGGACATCCTCTACGTCCGCATCGACCGCAGGCGCAAGTTCCCGGTCACCACCCTGCTCAAGGCCTTGGGCTTTTCCGCCGAGGAACTCCTCGATTTCTTCTACAAGAAGGAGGTCCTGACCGTGAAGCGGGGCAAGCTGCACAAGGCCTTTGACCCCGAGACCATGATCGGCCAGCGCGCCCCCCACGACATCCTCGATCCAGAGACCGGCAAGGTTCTGGCCAAGGAGGGCCGCAAGATCGGCAAGGCCCTGGCCTCCAGGATCGCCAAGGCCGGGGTCAAGGAGGTCAAGGTTCCGGTGGAGAGCCTTATCGGCAAGTACACCGCGAGCGATCTGGTCGATCCCAAGACCGGCGAGGTCTTGGTGCCGCTTAACACCGAGCTCACCGAGTCGCTGGTCGAGGACATCATCAAGGCGGGAATCAAGAAAATTGAGATCCTGTTCATCGACGGAATCAAGGTCAGCGATTCCTTCCGCAACACCCTGGCCCTGGACAAGGCCGCCGACACCGAGGAGGCCAAGATCGAGATCTACCGCAGGCTGCGGCCTAGCAGCCCGCCCACTCCCGAGGTGGCGGACGAGTTCGTCAACAAGCTCTTCTTCGATCCCGACACCTATGACCTCTCCGAGGTGGGACGCTTCAAGCTCAACTCCAAGCTGGGCATCGACACCGACGTCAACCAGCGGGTGCTCACCCGCGAGGATATCATCCTCAGCGTCCGCGAGCTTGTGCGCCTCAAGGACACCCAGGGCGTGGTCGACGATATCGACCATCTCGGCAACCGCCGGGTCCGCACTGTGGGCGAGCTGATCGAGAACCAGTACCGTATGGGGCTGGTCCGGATGGAGCGGGCGATAAAGGAGCGCATGGGCACCCAGGAGACCGAGACCCTGATGCCCCATGATCTCATCAATCCCAAGCCGATCTCGGCCGCGATCAAGGAGTTTTTCGGCACAAGCCAGCTCTCCCAGTTCATGGATCAGACCAACCCGCTTTCCGAGGTCACCCATAAACGGAGGCTGTCCGCCCTGGGGCCGGGAGGGCTTTCGCGCGAGCGGGCCGGGTTCGAGGTCCGTGACGTTCATCCCACCCATTACGGCCGTATCTGCCCGGTCGAGACCCCGGAAGGCCCCAACATCGGCCTGATCGTCTCGCTCGCCACCTACGCGAGGATCAACGATTACGGTTTCATCGAGACCCCGTTCCGGGTGGTCGAGGGCCGCAAGGCCACCGACAAGGTGGAGTACCTTTCCGCCCTGAACGAGGAGGGCAAGGTGATTGCCCCGGCCCGGAGCGAGGTCGGCAAGGGCGGCAAGATAGCAAGCGACACCCTTATTGCCAGGCAGGACGGCGAGGTGGTCACCGTTGCCGCCGACGAGGTCACCCACATGGACGTGGCCCCGAACCAGCTGGTCAGCGTTGCCGCGGCCCTGATCCCCTTCCTCGAGAACGACGACGCCAACCGCGCCCTGATGGGTTCCAACATGCAGCGCCAGGGGGTGCCGCTTCTGCGCACCAGCGCGCCGCTGGTCGGCACCGGGCTCGAGCGCAACGTCGCCCGTGACTCCGGCGTCTGCCTGCTTGCCGGCGGTGACGGCGTGGTCGAGGACGTGGACGCCAACCGTATCGTGGTCCGTTACGACCAGCCCGGCACCGACGGGTTCGAGACCGGGATCGCTGTCTACCGGCTGGAAAAGTACAAGAAGTCCAACCAGAACACCTGTTTCAACCAGCGGCCGGTGGTCCGGCCGGGCGACCGGGTCGAGAAAGGCACTCTGCTGGCCGACGGTCCGGCCTGCGACAACGGCGAGCTTGCTTTGGGAAAAAACGTCACCATCGCCTTCATGCCCTGGCGGGGCTACAACTTCGAGGACTCCATCCTGGTGAGCGAGAAGCTGATCCAGGATGACGTCTATACCTCGGTGCATATCGAGGTCTTCGAGACC
>JALWTY010000084.1 GCA_026993265.1 Desulfobacterales bacterium | reverse complement strand
AGTAAGCGGCGCCGTTCCCGGCCGCCGCCCATTCCCTCTTTTTTGACATGAAGAAAACGTCCGACCCCGGTGATGAGCACCAGGGCCAGGGCGGTGTTCTGCGCGATGAAGAGCGTCCCCTGCAAGCGGGCGCCAAAGGCGGCAATGGCTGCCGGGGCCGGGCCGGTGTAGGCGGCGGACAGCCGGTGGACCAGAAAGAGGGTGCCGATGCAACTGATCCACAGGCCGGTGAAGAGGTCGTGGCTGAAGTCGTTGAGCAGAAAAAAATAGGTCCAAAATCTCTTCACATCAACAAGTACTCCCGGTGGATGGTGGCGCTCAGGAAAGGTGAGGCGAACAGGGTGAAGATCACCAGCACGAAACAGGCGATCAGGAGTTGGGCGGCGGCGCGGCCGCGCAGGCCGTGGAACCGGCGCAGATGGAGATAGAGGCCAAAGAGGAGCCAGGTGACAAAGGACCAGAGCTCGATGGGGTCCCAGGCCCAGTAGCGGCCCCAGCTCTTGTTGGCCCAGATGGAGCCGGCGGCAATGGTCATGGTCCAGCAGACAAAACACAGGCCGCAGAATTGATAGGAGAGGCGGTCCAAGGTTTTCGGGGGCGGCAGCCGTGATCCCGGCGGGGCCGGGCGCTGTTCGGTGCGCAGGTAGAAGATGGCGCAGCCCAGGGCCATGACGATGGCGGCCAGGGCCAGCTTGTTGAACAGGATATGGATCACCAGCCAGATGGTCTGAAACGACGGCGGCAGGTAGTGGATGGCCGGGTCGAGCATGATCCCGGCGGCAAGAAGCAAAAAGCCCAAGGGGGCGACCACGACCCCCATGGGCCGCAGGCCGGGGCGGATGGCCGCCATGAGGACGAAAAAGGCCTCGGCGCCCCAGATGGTGGCCGAGACGCTTTCAAAGCTGCCGAGATAGGGGCCGTGCCCGGAACGCTGCCAGTGGATGGCGATGGCGGCGGCGTGGGGGAGCAGCCCCGCGGCCACGAGATGGACGGCGCGCTTAAGCTTGCTTTCGGCATGAAAAAAATTGCCGTAGGCAAAGAAGAGGGCGGCGGCCACATAGCAGAGCACGCCCAGCCAGTAGGCGGAAAATTCAATGGTGACGAGGAGATGCGTGTCCATATTCACCCTTCGAGGCGAAAGCGGTAGGTGAGGGCCGCGCCCACGGCGGTGGTGAGCAGGCAGGCGGCCACCAGACCGGAGAAGGGCGCGCGCCTGAAGGTGAGCCCGTTCCAGTAGCTCACCCTATACCAGTAGAGGCGGCCGCCGTCAATGACGGCGTGGTCCCCGGGGCGCAAGGGGCCGGCAAAGAGGGTGTCGGCGCCGCGGGTGACGGTGAGATCGAGACGCGGGGATTCCAGGCGCGGGCCGGGATTGATGGTGTCGGCGGTCAGGCGCAGGCTGATATGGTAGGGGGTGAGGGGGAAATCATCGCTCCGGCGGCCGGCGACGAGGGGCGAGGACGAAGGCTCCAGGAGATAGGTGACCGGGATCCCCGGCCCCCGGCGCGGTCGGTAGACCAGGGTCACGGCGTAGCCGAAATGGGAGGTCTGCAGGATGTCGATCCCCTGGTAGCGGGCCGGTCGGCCCAGGCCCGGGGTCAGGATTGTTTTCTGTTCAGGTCCATCGACCAGCAGCCGGGCCGTGAGCCTTTTGAGAGAGCCGTCGGGCCA
>JALWTY010000083.1 GCA_026993265.1 Desulfobacterales bacterium | reverse complement strand
GAGAGAACAAGCATTTTTTTTATATGGTGATGACCTCGTAAAAACCCTCAAACGGGTCCGAAGACGCAAAATGTCTGATTCGTAACCTACCGATACTTTTGCCTTTTGCCTTCCGACTCGTAAAAAGGCCGCAATAGCGGGCTTTTTACGAGTCGGTCTTATGGCGCCTCCGGCGCGGATGTCGTGGTTGTGCGGCCGGGCCTTGCTCACCATGCCGCCGCCCCCCTGAACATCAGCACCGCGCCCATGAGAAGCAGCATCTGCAAGACCAGGCGGCGGTAGCGGCGGCCGTCCATGCGGCCGGAGAGTTTCGTGCCCAGGAGGCTGCCGGCCAGGACCGCGGGCGCGCCGATGGCGAAGAGGCGCAGCACCCTTGCGGTCACGAGCCCGGCGGCCAGGTGCGAGGCCGCGATCATCAGGCCGGTGATGAGAAAGAAACCGGCAAAGGCGGCCTTTATCTCGGCCGGGTTGCGGTCCAGGGAGGAGAGGTAGATGATGGTCGGCGGCCCGCCGGCGCTGAAGGCCGCGCCGATGGCGCCGGTGCCGAAACCGGCCGCCATGCCCAGAGCCGTGGACGGCGGCCGCGGCCGCCGCTTCCGGTCGAGAAGGCTGTAGACCGCGTAGGCGAAGACTATCAGCCCAAGCAACCCCTGGAGCAGAGCGGCCGGGGCCCGGGAAAGAAAGACAGCCCCCACCGCCACCCCCGGCACGCAGCCGGCGGCAAGGGGGAGGATGAGCCCCGGCCGCAGCCCCCGCCGCAACTCCCAGCACATGGCCGCGGTGATGACGATGCCGTTCAGGATCGTGAAGGGCACCACGGTCTTGAGCGGCAGAAACAGGCCGAGAAGCGGCACCGCCACCAGCCCGGAACCAAACCCGCACACCCCCTGGGTGAACCCGGCAAAGAACAGGATCGCGGCGATTATCAGAAAAAAAATGGCCTCTGCCTCCATGGTGACGGCCTCGTAACAAGGCCGAAGTCAAAAGTATCGGTAGATTATCCGATCCGTAATCCGCCGATTTCTGTCCTCTGTCTTCCGGCCCCGAGGCCATCAAAAAAAACCGAAGAGCCGGGCCCGGCTTTTGGCCGAGGCCTCGAGCACGCCCACCGGGTCCACGTAGTCGAACACCCTTGGTTTCTTGCCCGTCTGGGGCCGCAGGATCCGTCCCACCACCTGCAAGAGCCTGCCGCTGAAGCGGATCGGGGTGGTGAGGAACAGGGCCCGCAGGCCGGGGCAGTCGAAGCCCTCGCCGATGAGCTGCAGGGTGGCCACCAGCACGTTCACCTTCCCTTCCCTGACCGCGTCGATGACCCGGTTGCGTTCCTCCGCCTTCATCCGGCCGGTGAGGATCTCCACCGCCAGGCCCGGGTCGGCCTCGCCGATGAGCCAGGCCAGGGTCTCGCAGTGTTCCACCCGGTCGCTCACCACCAGGACCGTGCCCGGCTCCCTTCCCGCCTCCCGCGCCACCTCGGAGGCGATCTGGCGGTTGCGGCCGTGGTCCCTGGTCAGTTTCGATAGCATCTCCTGGTAGTTGTCGCGGTATAAGAAGCGGAAGGAGGTGGGCCGCTGGATGAACTCGGGCCGGAGCACGGCGCCGCTTCTCTCCAGCTCGAGCTGGTCCACCCGGTGGACGGTGTCGCCGAGGTAGAGGTGGATGAGGTCGGTGAGG
>JALWTY010000082.1 GCA_026993265.1 Desulfobacterales bacterium | reverse complement strand
GGGCCCACCCTCCCCCTGTTTCTCCCCGGGGCCCGATACCGTCTCCGACTGGGGCGCGGCCGACGGGAGAGCGGTCGGATCCCGGTACTCCTTCTGGATCCTGTCCGGAATGATATAGGCGTAGAGAATCGCGGCCTGGGGGTAGTCGGTTCGCAGGGCATCGGCCAGGCCCTGGGCCGCCTGTCGGTTCGCAAAGCTTCCAACCCGAACCGTGAAAAAGCCCTTGACGAACTCGATCCGCAAGCGATCAAGCTGCGCCGGTGAGAAACGGGCCAGAAGCCGCTCGAACTCGATCCCGGCAGCGGCCGCCTCGGAGAAACTGCCCACCTGCACCGTGTAGAACTCCTGCGGCGGCGGGCTCGTGTTGCGGTCCGGCCCGGCCTCCTTCCGGCTCGGCGGCTCCGGCTCCTGCCGCGCCAGATCCTCCTCCGCAACCGGCGCGGCACCACGGTCGGCGGAAAGAACCTCGGCCGTTACTTGATCTTTTTCTGTTATCTCACTGTTATTACGTTTTTTGAAGCCACTCGGGCTGATGATCTTAACCGTCCGGCTCGTCTCCGGCTCCCCCTCCGGCGGGGTGTCCAGCACCGCCGGGTCCACAATGGTGACGATACGCTCGGCCTTCAGATAGGCGCGCAGCACCCGGGCGTCCCCGAACAGCCCCCGCACCTTCCGCAACAACACCACGGCCTCCCGTCGGCTCGAAAACTTCCCGACCCGCACGGTATGAAACCCGCCGACATCCTCAATACGCAGCGAGGCGGTCTCCTCCCCGGGCAGGCTCTCCCGCAAACGCCGGAAGGTCTCAGCCGCGTTTTCGGCAGAACGGAAGCTTCCGGCGATCACCGTAAAATACTCCGGCGGCGAGGCGGCAGCCTTCAGGTTCGGCGAGACGCAAAACCAGAGCAGGCCCGCGATGACGGCCACCGCGGCCCTTGAGGGCAGTATCTTCCAACACATCGAGATCAAAACAGGTTTTCCTCCTTGTCGTCTTCCCCATTGTAGGCAGGTTTGACGACAGGAAACAATCAAAATATTTACAGCCCCCCTGATTCGAGGATCCAGCGCACCGCATCAAGAAGGTCTTCCGCCACATACTCGGGCTGGACCTTCTCCCGCGGGCCGATATACTCATGGTCACCCCGGCCGTAACCGGTGAGAACCAGCACCCCCGTGGCCCCGCAGGCCGCCGCCGCCTTCAGATCAGACCACCGGTCGCCCACCACGAAGGAACGGCGCAGATCGAGGTCAAGATCCCGCTCCGCCTGCCGGAACAGGCCGATGCCCGGCTTCCGGCAATCACAGGCCCGCCGGTACCTCTCCTCCCTGGCCTCGGGGTGATGCGGACAGACGTAAACCGCGTCCACCCTGGCGCCGGCCTCGGCCAGCTGTTGCGCCATCTTCCGGTGAACATCGTCCAGCACCCGGGCCGGGAAATAGCCCCTGGCCAGACCGGACTGGTTGGTTACCACCACCACCGGCACCCCCCTCTCGTTCAAGAGACGGATGGCCTCGGCGGCCTGCTCCAGCAGGTGAAACCGTGACACGTGGTTGATATAGCCCATCTGCTCGTTAATGGTCCCGTCCCTGTCCAGAAACACCGCTGTTCGTCCCATGCCCGCTCCTTTCCTTGATCTCTGGGGTGTAGAGTTTCATCTTTGCTTCCGTGAAAGTC
>JALWTY010000081.1 GCA_026993265.1 Desulfobacterales bacterium | reverse complement strand
ATAAATGTATCTTCTGCGGCCGTTGCCGCAAGAGTTGCAAGTACGACGCCCTCGAGCTTTCCTGCCAGGGGTTTGACGCCGAGGGCCGGCCGCTGGGCATCCGTCTCGGCTTCAACGAGAAATGCGTTTCCTGCGGTGAGTGTGTGGACCGCTGTTCCACCGGCGCCCTGAGCAAGAAGGGCTGCATTGTCCCTATCACCAACGAGGAGGTCAGGTATGTGGCCTCGACCTGCCCGTATTGCGGCACCGGCTGTCAGGTGCAGCTCAAGGTCAAGGGACGGACGTTGATGGAGATCACCTCGGACCGGGAGGTTGGGCCGAACCAGGGGGATCTCTGCATCAAGGGCCGGTTCGGGCATCATTTCGTCCACCACCCGGACCGCTTGCGCACCCCCATGATCCGCCGCCGCAAGGATGGCCCCCTGGAGACCTGTTCCTGGGACGAGGCCCTGGATTTCATGGTTGGCGCCTTTCGGTGCATCATCGACGATCAGGGGCCGGACGCCCTGGCCGGGCTGTCGTCGGCACGCTGCACCAACGAGGAGAATTACGCCTTTCAAAAGTTTTTCCGCGCCGTGGTCGGGACCAACAACGTCGATCACTGCGCCCGCTACTGACACAGCCCCACGGTGGCCGGTCTGGCCACAGTGTTCGGCTCCGGGGCGATGACCAACGACATCGCCGGAATTGTTGATAACCAGGCCCTGCTGGTGATCGGCTCCAATACCACGGAGACCCATCCCATCATCGGTCTGCGCATGCGGGAGGCGGCCCGCCGCGGCGCCAAAATCGTGGTGGCCGACCCCAGGAAGATTCCCCTGGTGGATCATGCCGCCCTCTGGCTCCGGCACCGGCCGGGCACCGACGCCGCGCTGATCAACGGCCTCTGCCACGTGATTATCCGTGACGGCCTGGCCGACGAGGCCTTTATCCGTGAGCGCACGGAGAATTACGACGCCTTTGCCGCCGCGGTCAAGGACTGCACCCCGGAGGCCACCGCCGCCATAACCGGGGTCGCGGCCGCTGATATCGAAAAAGCGGCCCATCTCTATGCCGAGGCCGAGCGGGCGGGGATTTATTACACCATGGGCATCACCCAGCACACCACGGGCACCAACAATGTCCTGTGTCTGGCCAATCTGGCCATGGTGACCGGCAATCTCGGCAAGCCCGGGGCCGGCCTCAACCCCCTGCGCGGCCAGAACAATGTCCAGGGGGCCAGTGACATGGCCTGTAACCCGGCGGTCTTTCCCGGCTACCAGAAGGTCGATGACGACGAGGCCCGGGCCCGGTTCGAAGAATTATGGGGGGTGAAGCTCTCCGGCAAGCCCGGCCTGACCGCCACCGAGATGACCGCGGCCATGCATGAGGGCAGGATCGCCGGTCTGTGGATCATGGGTGAGAATCCGGCCCTGAGCGATCCCAACGCCGGGCATTTCCGGGAGGCGGTGAAGAACCTCGAACTGCTCGTGGTACAGGATATCTTTCTCACCGAGACCGCCCAGTTGGCCGATGTGGTCCTGCCGGCGGCCTCGTTCGCGGAAAAAGAGGGGACCTTCACCAATACCGAGCGCCGGGTGCAGCGGGTGCGCCGCGCGGTGTCGCCCCCGGGCAAGGCCCTGGATGATCTGAGCATCATCGAGATGATTTCGGCCCGCATGCAGCATGGTCATTTCAACGGT
>JALWTY010000080.1 GCA_026993265.1 Desulfobacterales bacterium | reverse complement strand
AGGCTGACGCCGCCGGCGTTCAAGGCCAGTAACTCGTTGCCGTGGGTGAGCAGGCCCATGGTGATGACGCCGGTGAGCAGCACGCAGACCGGCTGCAGCATGTCGATCATAAAGGGGATCTTGAGCAGGAAGTAGCGCAGGGCCAGATCCATGCTCTTGCCCGCGTCCATGAAGTTGTCGATGCGCTCGAAGAAATCCACCAGGAAGAAGATACTCACCAGCGCCCCCATGACCAGGAGGATATTCTTGCCGAATTGTGAGCAGAGGTAGCGGTCTAAGAGAGACATCATCTATCAGGCACGCCCGTTATGGAGGAGGTAGCCGGCCGCGGCAAAACCGGCCAGGACGCAGAGCACGCCCAGGATATCGCTTATGCCCAGGTAGAGAAGGGCGCTCTTCCACTGGCCGACCTTGAAGAGCTGGGTGGTTTCCCGGGCAAAGGTGGAAAAGGTGGTGAAGCCCCCGAGAAAGCCGGTGAACAGAAAGAGCCTGAAGGCCGGGGTGATGCGGATGGTGTCAAACATATTCCAGAACATGCCGATCAGGAAGGAACCGGCCAGGTTGACGAACAGGGTGCCCATGGGGAACTCGACGGCCGCGGCCCGCTGGACCACGGTGAACAGGAAATGACGGCTGACCGCGCCGATGGCGCCGCCGATCATGATGCCGATGACTTCGAAGAACATGGATTGCGACCTCGCGATATGGGGGAAGCGGATTATGCAGGCGGCCATTGCCAATGACGGCCGAGTTGTGTAGAGTTGCCCTCTCTCAAGGAGGACAACGTCATGCCACTCGTACACGCCATCGACATCAACGCCCCGCAGCCCAGCCTGCAGGATAACCTGGCGGATCTCGACCGCCTGCGGCGGGCCGCCGCTCCGGTTGCCGCCGGGGGGCCGATAGAGGTTCCTTTAGCTCAGTTACCGGCTGTTTGCAAGGGATTTCGTGCGGCCGGCTTTCGCGGCTGCGCCTTGGCCAACCACCTGCCGGGCCGCTTCGAGATCGTGGATTTTCTGCCCCAGCGCCCCGAGGTTCTGCCCCTCATGGCCCTGGACCTCGGCTCCACCCATCTCGAGGCCGCGCTCATCGACGGCCTGACCGGCCGCGAGCTGGCCCATGGCGACCGGGAAAACGGCCAGGTCCGCTTTGCCGATAATATCCTCAGCCGTATCCACCACGCGGGCCGGGCCGGAGGCCTGGAGGAATTGCGCGGCGCGGTGGTGGAGTCCATCAACGCCCTGGCCGCCGGGCTGGCCCGGGCCGCCGGGATTGATGCCGGCGCCGTCAGGGCCATGAGCGTGGCCGGCAATCCCACCATGGTCCATCTCTTCCTGGGGCTTAATCCCTACCATCTCTGCCGGGAGCCCTATATCCCCCTGGCCAATACTCCGGATATCTGCCGGGCCGCCGAGCTGGGGCTGGCTCTCCACCCGGCGGCGCCGGTCTATGTCCTGCCGGGGGTGGGGAGCTATTTCGGCGGCGATCTCATTGCCGGTATCCTGGCCTCGGGCCTGGACCAGGGGGAGGGGACGAGCATGTTGATCGATGTCGGGACCAACGCCGAGGTGGTGCTTGGCAATCGCGAGTGGCTCATCGCCTGTGCCGGGGCCGCCGGTCCGGCCCTGGAGGGCGGGGTGGCGCGCATGGGGATGCGGGCCGGGCCCGGCGCGGTGGAGCGGG
>JALWTY010000079.1 GCA_026993265.1 Desulfobacterales bacterium | reverse complement strand
CAGGGCCGAGACCGTGCGGTTGAGCCGGTCCACCTCCTCCACCATCATCCGGGCGTGCTGCTGTTCCTCGGGCCGGCCGGAGAACTTCCTGACAAAAAGCTGGGCAAAACCGCGCAGGGTGCCCAGGGGGTTGCGGATCTCGTGGGCGATGCCCGCGGCCATGCGGCCCAGGGCGGCGAGGCGGCGGGACTGCTCCAGCTTTTCCTCTATCTCCTGGATCTCGCGCACGTCGCGGACGATGATGACCATCCCGTTGACCCGGCCGGCGCGGTCGTGCAGGGTAGAGGCGCTCACCCGCACCGGGATGGCGGTGCCGTCGCCGTGTTCGCAGACAAAGGGCTTGTCGACCAGCTCCTCGCCCGGCCCGGCCACCGGGCAGGCGGGAACCGCCTCGTCGAGCCGCCTGCCGACGATCTCCTCCACCGGCCGGCCGATGATCTCGCCGGCGCGGCGGTTGGCGGAGACCACCCGGCCTTCCGCGTCAACGGTGACGAGCCCGGCCGGCAGGGACTCGATCACGTTCTCGGTGTAAAGCTCCATGTCGGCCAGGGTGCGCCGGGCCACCCGCATCTCCTGGTAGACGAAGATGAAATAGAACCCGGCGCTGCCGACCAGAAAGAGGATGCCGCCGAGGAGCAGGGCGTGCCTGACGTCCACCCGGCGGGCCCGGTCGAACTCGTCGGTGCGCAGGCCGAGGTAGATGGCCATGGGACCGCGTTCCGGGCCGCAGTTCCAGTTGCGCCACCGCATCATCCCCATGCCGCCCGCAGCGGACACCGGGGTGAAACGGCTCGCCACCTCGAACACCCCCTCACCGGCGATGACCGTGGTGAGCGGACGCTCCGCGGCCAGGATCCGGCCGAGCTCCGGCCGCGGCGCCACAGGCCACCGGCCCGCGGCCGCGACCTCGGCGCCCTTGCCGTCCACTACCCGGATATAGGCGACCGACGGTTCCTTGACCGTCTCGGCCACCAGGTCGGCCAGGGGATCGTCCCCGCGCATGCGGTGCATCATGGTGGTGCGGGCCCCGGCCTCGAAGGCGCGGATCAGGGTCAGCCCCTCATGGGTCAGGAAGTTCCGCATCAGCCGTTGTTCCCTGCGGATGTTGCGGACGGTGAGGGTGGCGAGAAGGGCGGCCAGCAGAAAAGCGGCCACCACGATGGCGACCGCGGGGCGGGATATGCGGAAGGATGGGCGGCGGGTCGGGAGCATTTATTCCTGAAACAGTATCACAAAGTGCGGCGCCGGTCCACGGCACGGCCGCGGACCGGCGCCGGTCTCTTACCAGCACCAGGGGCCGTGGGCCCGGCCCGGGCAAGGCCCCATCCCCATCCGGTTCATGGCGCAGTACTGCGGGCCCCAGCCGCCGGCGCCGTAGTATTCGCGGCCCAGGGCATCGGCCACCTCGAGGTTGAACTCGCGCCGCGTCCGCCAGTAGTCCCGCTTGAGGTCATACAGCTCGCGCCGCAGGGCGGTGAGCTGCGCCACGGTGGTGTCCTTGCCGGCCGCGGCCTTGTCGATCTCCGCGATCTTGGCACGGATGGCCTTCTCACCGGCAGCGAGCCTGTCCTCGTAGGCGGCCCGGATCTTGTCCACCCTGGCCTGCTCCTCGGGGGTGAGGGCGGCCGCGGCCCGGTCCATCATCGGGCCGGCGGAACCATTATACATCATCCCGCCCATCATC
>JALWTY010000078.1 GCA_026993265.1 Desulfobacterales bacterium | reverse complement strand
GCTCGATCCGGACGCGGAAAAGACGGCGGCGACGCCGGAATACCTGTGGGACGCGGCCATCACCCGGGTGCGGCACGCGGGCGACATCGTCTCCCCCCTCACCGCCAGGGGGGTGCGGATAGGGATCGACGGTCTCTACAACGGCGCCCGCATCGGCCACGTCTGGAGCCCGGCCGACGAGGACGGCAGGCTGCGGCGCGAGCACCTCTTCATCCGTTTCGACGGTGATCTGTACCCGTCATTCGCGCTGGTCACGGCCCTGACCGCCATGGGCAAGGGGCCGGAAACCATCACCGTCCACGGCGGCCGGGGGGTGGAGGCGGCCGGGATATTCATCCCCACCGATCCGGCCGGCCGCATCCGGATAAACTATCCCGGCCCGGAAAACACCTACCCGCGCATCAGCGCCGCGGACGTCCTCTCCCCCGCCTTCCGGCCGGCGCGGCTGCGGGGCCGTATCGTCCTTCTCGGGGCCACGGCCCTGCACACCTACGACCAGGCGGTCACCCCCCTGTCGGCCCGGATGCCGGGGGTGGAAAAGAACGCGGCGGTCACCGACAACATCATCAACCGCCGTTTCATCCGCGAACCCCCGCTGGCCGTGCTCGTTGCCGTCATCCTCGCCACCGGCGCGGTCCTCACCGGGCTTCTGGCCACCCGGGGAGCCGCGGCCGGGATCGGGGCGAGCCTCTTCCTCATGGCCGGCGTCACCGCCGCCAACCTGATCCTCTTCTCCTTTTATGACATCTACATGAACCTCTTCTACCCCGCGAGCTCGCTTGCGGCCACCTCGGTCTTCGCCGTCACCTGGCGGTTCCGCCACGAGGAGAAAAGGGCGCGGGAAATAAGAAAAATGTTCGCAAGCTACGTCTCCCCCAAGATAGTGGACGCCCTGGTCGCCGACCCGGAGCAGGCCACCCTGGGCGGAGTGCGGCGGGAGGTGACGGTGCTCTTCTCCGACATCAGCGGTTTCACCACCCTGTCGGAGAAGAACCCGCCCGAAGAGGTGGTGGCCATGCTCAACGAGTACTTCAGCGCGATGACCGAGGTCATCTTCCGCTGGGACGGCACCCTGGACAAGTTCGTCGGCGACGAGATCCTCGCCTTCTGGGGGGCGCCGCTGCCGCAGCCCGACCACGCCGAGCGGGCGGTGCGCTGCGCGGTGGAGATGAGCGAGCGGCTGGACCGGCTGCGGGAGAAATGGCGGCGCGAGGGGAGGCTGGTTCTCGACTGCGGCATCGGCATCAACAGCGGCGAGGTCCTGGTGGGCAACATCGGGGCCCAGGGCCGCAAAATGGACTACACGGTCATCGGCGACCACGTCAACCTCGGGGCCAGGGTCGAGGCCCTGACCCGCTCCATGGGCTGCCGCATCCTCATCACCGAGTTCACCCTGAAGGAGATAAGCCCCCTGGTCGAAGAGGGGCGTCTCGGCCACCTGGAGATCGACGCGGGCGAGCCGGTGAAGGTCAAGGGCAAGGATATCCCGGTGCTGGTCCACCGCATGGTTCCGCGGCCCCACCGGGACGGGCTCTCACGCCGTGCGGATGCGGCCGGGCAGACAGCAACGGAAACACAGTCGTGATATGACAAACAACAAGGAGGTATTGTCATGAACAAACCGGCTCGCAGGGCGGCGCTCCCCGACTGCTTCCGCCAGGGCGGGATCGCCGTGGCGGCGCTGCTCATCCTTATCATGACCGCGGCCGAGGCGTCGGCGGCCTACACCGCCAGCACGGTCCAGGACCTGAGCAACTTCTACGACAGCACCATCGGCAGCGCCCAGATCGGCAACGCCACCCTGAACGGCCAGACCGTGGACTGGTTCCCAAACCCCGACGGCTCCAAGATTATTTACCTGTCAGGCGTGCCTCTGGGCAACAAGTCGTCCTGGGCCGCCAACGACAAGAACGGCGTGGTCCAGGCCCTGGCCAACGCCCTGGGAATCGCGCCAGAGGAGATATACATCAACAACAAGGACAGCCAGGGCGCGGCCCAGGCCACTGCAACCACGGTGTTCTCCGACCTGATCCTGCCCCGGCCGATCACTGCGGCCGAGGCGGCAAAGGCAGAGGAACGAAAAAGAACCGGGATGCCCCGGACCGTGGAGGCGGCGGTACGCTACTCCTACATCGACACCCCGGCCGACAACGGCTACCTGGCCGGGCTCAACCTCGGTCTCGCCTGGGATATGGACCATATAACCATGGGATTCATCGTCCCCTACGACTACACCGACATCGACAACCTTCTCTCCTCCCAGAGGCTCGGCCTGGTGCTTTTCGGCCAATACGGCACCGACATATCCGACGGCCTGAGCAGCCGTCAGACCGTCTACATCGACTACTCCGACACCGACATCGACTATGAGGCCGGCGGCTCCAACCACCTCCGAACCCACGGCGGCGGCGTCGGCACCTCCCTGACCCTGAAGGCGGCCGGGATCACCAGCACCATCGGCGCCAGTATCCAGGAACACCGCGACAACTCCCCCGGCGACCGCACCTTCGACACCTTCAAGCTCGGCCTGAGTTCGGCCCTGCCCATCGGCCGGACCCAGGTGGTGGGGATAACCGCGGTCTGGACCAGCGACTTCAGCGACTACGATGCCGCCTACGAGGACAAGAACCTCTACGAGGCCGGGATCACCTACCGCAACGACCTGAGCGACACCTGGAGCCTGAGCCTCGGCCTCAACCACAAGTTCGACTACAACGACGTCTCCGCCACCGAGGTTTATCTCGGTTCCGCTATGATGTTCTGAGTCCTTACCAGGTTCCTGCTTATCCGGGCGGCCGTGGCAGTGGAAGCGGACGGATTTGACATTTGCCTCCCCGGCCGCTAAGCATAGGATCATGCCGTCACGCAAACGCAGAAACGCCGATCCCCTGCGGCCGAGCAGGAGCGAGAAAAAACGCCGGGCCCTCATGACCACGGCGGCGGCCGCCGAGATGCTGGTCCTCTCCCGCGCGGAACTCGAGGAATTGGCCGGGCCGGAGGGCTTTGTGGCCGAGGCGCAGAGAACCGCGGCCCTCAAGGGCGGGGCGCGGAAACGGCAGATCAAGCATCTGGCCGGCATCCTGAGAAAGGATCCGGAACTCGAGGCCCGTCTCCTCGCCCTTCTCGAAGAGCGGCGGGGATCGGCCGCAAAAGAGAAAAAAGACTTTCACGAACTCGAGCGGCTGCGCGACCAGATAGTAAACGACGCCCTGGCCGCGAAAGAGGCAGCTGACGAGGAAGAGGCGAGGTTCTGCTACCGGGCTTCAGACGGGGTGATGCCGGAGATCGCACGCCGGCTGCCCGGCCTCGACGCGGACGCGGTGGCCCGGGCCGCGGAGAACTACTGCATGACCAGAAAGAAAGGACCGTTACGGGAGATATTCAGGCTGCTCAAAAGCGCCCACGACATGGAAGAGGTGCGAAAAGCCGGCTGGTAAACGATAACGGCCGAAGGCCGCATACGCCCACTGACTACTGATATGGAATACCGCACAGGAAACATCGGCAGGGTCATCGTGGCCCGTTTCGACCACGGGGAGGACTTTCTCGCCGGCCTGAACCACCTGCTCAAAGAAGAAGAGATCAAAAAAGCCTGGTTCAACGTCATCGGCGGGATCGCCGCGGCCAGGGTGGTGACCGGGCCGAAGGAGCCGGTCATGCCGCCGGAGCCGGTGTGGCGCGAGATCGAGACCCGCGAGGTCCTGGGCGGGGGCACGGTCTACTGGGACGGAGACGAGCCGGTGGTGCACCTGCACGCGGCACTGGGACACCACGGCGAGACCGTGACCGGCTGCGTGCGCGAATGGGCCCGGACCTACCTGGTCCTCGAGGTCACCATTTTCGAGATCACCGGGTTTCCGGCCGCGCGGCCCTGGTTCGCCGAGGGCGGGTTCAAGCGGCTGATCTTTGCCAACGGGGACGGAGACTGAAACAGGCGCGCCCGGATCCCCATCGGGAACCCGGGCGCGGACGTCAAGCCAGAGAAGCCCCGCCCCGCGGCAGGGCCGTTAACAGCCCGTTGAAAAAACTACTGCGCTTGATGATGCTGCGTCAGAATCCGGCTCAAAATGCTCATTTACCCCACGTAAACTGCGCTTTTTCGCCGGATTCTTCCTTGCCTCATCCGCGCTCGCGCTCGTTTTTCAACGGGCCGTTAATCACTCGGGCTCCTTGACCATGATGAGCTTGTCGCCCATCTTAACCGCCTGGCCTATATCGCAGCTTATCCGCACCACCACCCCGTCGATGGGGCTCGCTATCTGGGTCTGCATCTTCATGGCCTCGACCACCAGGAGGTTGTCGCCGGCCTTGACCTCCTGGCCTTCCTCCACCAGGATGTCGCAGACGTTGGCCGAGAACTCGGCCCGGATGTCGCCGCTCGCCGCAAGCTCGGCTATTTCCTCCTTGGTGAGCTGGGGCGCGGCCTGAGCCGCGGCCGCGGTCTCCTCCTGGAACTGGAAGACCCGCTCGTGGTGGTCAACGTTCAGATAGACGTTCCAGGTGCCCTCCTCGTCCCTGGCCATGGGCCCGATCTCGATCAGGTGCTCCTTGCCGTAGTGGTCCTTGAACTTCAGGGTCTCGCCGAGCTTGAAACCGCCCCGGCGCAGGAAGATGCTCGGCGGCAGGACGTACACCCGGCCGAACTTGGCCTCGAACTTGTAGAACTCCACCGCGTCATTGGGATGCTGCAGATAGATGACGAGCTGCTGCACGGTGGGCTCGTGGCCGAGTTTCCTGGCCAGGGCGGCGCGTTCGGCCTCGATATCGATATCCTCGATGTCGTCGGCCCCGCCCTCTTCCTCGAGGATGCGCTGCCAGTCCGGCCCGAAGATCTTTTCATATATCCAGTCGGCCGGCCGGTAGAAGGGGAAGGGGCCGTACTTGCCGAGCAGCAGGTTTTTCAGGTCGCCGGAGGGGTTGGAGTAACGGTCGCCGGTGAGGACGTTTGAGACCGCGGTGGTCCAAAGGATCTGGGAGCCGGGGGTGACGCTCCAGTAATTGCCCAGCTCCACCTGCACCTTGGGCAGCTCGTCGTGGAGGATCTCCGGCATCCGGTCGAGGAACCCGCCCTTGACCGCCTGCTCGAAGCTCGATCCCATGGCCCCGCCGGGCAGCTTGTGGATCTGCACCGTGGGGGAGAAACCCTTGAACTGGGATTCGAAGTACTCGTAGTACTGGCGTTCGTTGCGCAGCACCTCCGAGGTCTCGATGACCGCCTCCTCGTCCACGCCCACGGCCTCGTGGCCGTACTCCTTCAGGGTCTGGATCACCGAGAGGATCGGCGGCGGGCCGTAGTAGCCGGTGAAGGCGTGGTCGGAGGCGTCCACGATCTTGGCGCCGTTCAGCACCGCCGCGGTGATGCGGCCGATGTCGTTGCCGTCGGTGTTGTGGCCGTGGTAGTGGATGACCAGATCGGGGTAGCGGTCCTTGATCGCCGCCACCAGGCGGCCGATGCGCTCGGGGGTGCCGAGGCCGCCGTGGTTCTTGATGCACAGGAGAATGTCCTCGCCGGTGACGTCGATGATCTCCCGCACCTTGTTGACGTAGAACTCATCGGTATGCTCCGGCCCAGTGGAGAAACAGACGCAGGGCTCGAGGATCTTGCCCGCCTTCTGCACCTCCTCGAAGACCGCCTGCATGTTGGGAACGTGGTTGAGGAAGTCGAACACCCGCCAGACGTCCACGTACTTGGCGAACTCCCGCACCGTCAGCCGGATCACGTTCTGGGGATAGGGCCGGTAACCGAAGAGGTTGATGCCCCGGCACAGGGTCTGGAACATGGTGTTGGGCATCTTCTCCCGCAGAAGCTCGAGCTTGAGGAAGGGATCCACCTGCTTCCTGAGGATGTCCACGTGAATGGAGGCCCCGCCGGTGATCTCGAGCGAGAAGTAGTTGGCCCGCTCCCTGGCGTCGGCCGCGAGCAGGTCGGTGTGCAGGAGGATCCTGTTCTTGAAGTCCGACTGCGAAAGATCGCGGGCGGTGTTGGTGATGAAGTAACCCTCCGAGCCCCTCATTATCTTGAGGACCTCGGCTATGTTCATTCCCTGGACTATGCGTTCCATGACTGCTCCAAATCCTTTTGTTTAAGCCCGCAAAGCGGCTGGCGGGCATGATCTTCGTTTACGGCGCAAATCCCCTCAGATGGCGTAGGGATTGTGCTTGCGGAAATTTATCTCGGCGATGAGATGGGCGAGCTTGCCAACCTCGGAGTCCTTGTCCTCGTAGTTTATCAGGTGAGGATGTGTGTCGAGGTACGAGGTGGTGAAGTCTCCCTTCTGGAAATCCGGGTCGTTGACCAGGTTGAGATAGAAGGGGATCGTGGTCTTGGGCCCGACGATGGCGAAGTTCTTGAGGCAGCGCCGCAGCCGGTCGACGGTCTCGTTCCACGAGAATCCGTGTACGGTCAGCTTGACAAGCAGGGAATCGTAGACCTCGGGGATGGTGTAGCCCTGGTAGACGAAGCCGTCGAGCCGGACCCCGTAGCCGCCGGGAGAGCGGTAGACGGTGACCTGCTTTCCGCCCTCGGGCATGAAGTTGTTCTGGGGATCCTCGGCGTTTATCCGCATCTCGATGGCATGGCCGCGGATCTGGACGTCGTCCTGTCCGAAGGCGAGCTTCTTGCCAAGGGCGAGCTTGATCTGGGTGCGGACGATGTCGATGCCGGTGACCATCTCGGTGACCGTGTGCTCCACCTGGACCCGGGTGTTTATCTCCATGAAGTAGAAGTTGTGATCCCGGTCCACCAGGAACTCCACCGTGCCGGCGTTGAAGTAGTTTGCCGCCTTGGCGGCGCGGACCGCGGTCTCGCAGATGTCGTCGATGAGTTTCTTGTCGTCGATCATCGAGGGCGCGATCTCCACCAACTTCTGGTTGCGGCGCTGGATGGAGCAGTCGCGGGTGCCGAGATGCACGGTGGTGCCCTCGCGGTCGGCGATGATCTGGACCTCCACGTGCTTGGGATCGACCACCACCTTTTCTA
>JALWTY010000077.1 GCA_026993265.1 Desulfobacterales bacterium | reverse complement strand
GTGCGGGAGAATCTGCCGGCCGGGTTCATGGTGATTCATCAGAGCGGCGCGGCGGACGAGGAGATGGTGCGGCGGGCGTACAGGGAAAAGGGAATACGGGCCGAGGTCAGCGCCTTCATCGACGACATGGCCGCGGCCTACCGCCGGGCCGCGCTGATCGTGTCGCGGGCCGGGGCCACCACCCTGGCCGAGATCTGCGCGGTGGGACGGGCCGCGGTGCTGGTGCCCTATCCCTTTGCCGCCGACGATCACCAGAACGTCAACGCCGACGTCATGGTGGCGGGCGGCGCGGCCGTGAAGATGACCGAGAGCGGGCTCGATCCCGCAAGGCTCGGGGAAACGATAGTTGAACTGATGCAGGACAGAGCCGGAAGAGAAAAAATGGCCGCGGCCGCAAGAGGACTTTCCCGGCCGGATGCGACCCGCGCCATTGTTGCGGAATGTTTTTCCCTGTGCGGATGCAAATGAGAAAGGAAAGGTACAGGTGTACAAGAAAAGGTCCAAGCACATACATTTCGTCGGTATCGGCGGCATCGGCATGAGCGGGATCGCCGAGATCCTCCTCAACCTGGGCTACCGCGTTTCCGGCTCAGACCTCAGGGAATCGCCCATCACCAGGCGGCTGGCCGAACTCGGGGCCGAGGTCCACACCGGCCACCGGGCCGAATGGCTCGGCGACGCCGAGGTAGCGGTCCGTTCCTCTGCCATCGGCGACGACAACCCGGAGATCGTTGCGGCCCGGGAAGCCGGCATCCCGGTGATACCCAGGGCGGAGATGCTGGCCGAGCTCATGCGGCTCAAGAAGTTCGGCATCGCCGTGGCCGGCAGCCACGGCAAGACCACCACCACTTCGCTCGTCGGATGGATCCTGCGCGAGGCCGGGCTCGACCCCACGGTCATCATCGGCGGCCGGGTGGACTGTTTCGGCTCCAACGCCCGCCTTGGCGCGGGTGAGTTCCTGGTGGCCGAGGCGGACGAGAGCGACGGCTCTTTTGTGAAACTTTCGCCGGTACTCGAGATCGTCACCAACATCGATCTCGAGCATGTGGACCATTACCCTGACATCGATGCGGTCAAGACGGAATTCAAGCGTTTCATCCGCAAGATACCTTTCTACGGAGCGGTGATCGTATGCCTCGACGACCCCAATCTCGCCGACATCCTTCCGGAGATAAAGCGCCGCGTCATCACCTATGGCACCAGTTCCCAGGCAATGGTCAGCGGTCGCGACATCAAGAGCCGGGAGCTCGGCTGTGATTTCGAGGTCTGCTTCAACGGCGAGGTGCTCGGCCGGGTGAGGATTCCGTTGCCGGGCGAGCACAGCGTCAGGAACGCGCTGGCGGCCATTGCCCTGGCCCTGGAGCTCGATGTGCCTTTTTCCACCATAAAGCGGTCGTTGTCCCGGTTTTCCGGGGTGCAGCGGCGCATGCAGGTCAAGTGCGAATCCAGGGGGGTTACGGTAATCGACGATTACGGCCACCATCCCACCGAAGTGCGCGCCACCCTCAAGGGGCTGCGTCAGGCCTGGCCAAGGCGCAGGCTGGTGGTGCTGTTTCAGCCGCACCGCTACAGCCGCACAAGAGGGCTTTTCAACGAGTTCTGCACCGCCTTCCACCGCGCCGACGTCCTCATGGTGGCGGATATCTATCCGGCAGGGGAGAAACCGCTGGAAGGCGTAGACAGCGAG
>JALWTY010000076.1 GCA_026993265.1 Desulfobacterales bacterium | reverse complement strand
GGATGGCGGCGGCCAGGGCGACGGCATCGGTCCCGGTGGTCCGGGCGAGCTCGGCGCCGCCATCCATATCACCGGGGCCAGGAACCGGATGGGCGAAGGGGTGGAGGCCGCGGACGGCGATGCGGCCGATTACCAGGGCCATATCGCGGTGAGCATCGCCTCGCCCGAGATCGGCCACGACCTGTGGACCCTGTCTCCGGCCGAGCAGGAGTACATCGCCAGGCTGGTGGAGGAAGAGGAGTCCAGGGTCATCGGTAACGACGTGGTCGAGATGCTCATGACCGTGCTCATCCGCGAGACCGATCCCCGTATCTTCGAATCCATCCTCAACTTCATGCTCGAGGAGTTCCGCAGCCTGCTCGAGCTGCGGGACTTCACCTTTGCCTACGCCCTGCTCAACACCATAGGCAAGATACGCGACCGCGCCACCGGCAAGCGGGAGTGGACCAGGCCCCTTCTTGACAAGTATTTCAGCGATATCTCCGAGCCCGAGGTTCTCGAGGCCCTGATGCCGGTGTGGCCGGAGCTTTCCAGCCTTGATCAGAAAAACCTGCAGAATTTCGCGGCGATCATGCAGTTTCTTCCCGGCAAGGCCGGGGCCTCTTTCGGGCCGATGATAAACAGCGTGCGCGAGCCCGCGGCCCGCAGGCTTTTCATCGATATCGTCGCAACCTTTGCCCGCCGCGACGTCGATACCTTGAAGACCCTCTTGGAACGGCCGGAGGAGGACCTGGTGACCAAGCTTCTCCACGGCCTTGATCCCGTGCGGGACCGGGCGGCGGAGAGTGTTCTGGCCGACAAGATCATTCATCACCCGAGACCGGCCATCAGGCTGGAGGCGCTCAAGATTCTCATAAACTGGCAGTGCCGGGAGTACCGGAAGCTGATGACCTTGCTCGACGACAAGGACCGGGAAATCAGAACCATGGTTCTCGGGTATCTGGGCCTCCGCCGCAGCGAGGAGGTCGAGGATCTGCTCCAGGAGTACCTGGGCCGTGAACGTTACCGGATAGACACCCCTGAACATATAACGGAATGTTACCGGACCTTGGGACAGTGCGGTTCGGTGCGCTCCATTCCGTTTCTGGAAAAGATCTTAACCGGCCAGAAGTTCAACTTTGTCATGGGAGTCGGCACGCCCGCCCATCGCCATGGCGCGGCCTTGGCCCTGGCCGGGATAGACACGCCCGAATGCATAGCCATCCTCAGGAAGGCCGAACACAGTTCCATGCCCCATATCAGGGCCGCGGCCCAGAGGGCGCTGGCCGGGCGTTGACCGTTTTTAACCTTGCAGCCTGGGTCAGACAAAAATGGCAGACGACAAAGCTCATGACAGGAAAAAGGGCTCGAACCTGCTTCCGCCCGAGGAGTTCATGCTGGTCTTCAACAGCCTGCTTCAGACCATCAAGATCCATCAGGCCAACAACCGGCTGGTGGTTGACGGCATCCGCAGGTTCGTGGAGCTGGCCGCCCTGCTGATGGGCACTGAAGAACACCTGACCCTGCAGATATCCCACGGGGTTTTCTTCATACAGGAAGAAAAACTGCCCGGCCGCCGCCAGACCGGCCATCTCCTCGACCGGATGCTGGATTATTTCGAGAAGAGGGAACTGCCGGGCCTGCGTTTCTATCCCACCATCCGCGTGGCTTCGGCCGAGAACATTCTCATGTTCGCCCGGTTGCTCAATGAGGCCGCGGGGCAGAAGAACCCCATGGACTGGCTGGTGCTCCAGCTCGAGGCCGCCAAGATAGAATGGGTCGCGGTGGTGCAGCCGGAAGCGCCCGGCATCTCCGGATACAGCGACACCGCCTCGGTGTGGGGTTCGTTCGAGGGCGGCGCCGGCGCTGGCGGTGAAGCGGGGGCGGGAGCCGGAGCAGGATCTGGAACCGGACCGGGAGCCGGAGCCGGGGAAGGAAGCGGCGGCGTTGGCGCCGGTATTGGAGCCGGGGCTGGCGCGGGGGCAGGGTCCGGTTCAGGCGGCGGCGAACCTGGGCCGGGGGGCGGCCCTGGAGGCGTGGGCGCAGGCATGGGCGCGGCCGATGCGGCCGGTATGGGCGGCCATGGCGGCGGGGGCGGTCCCGGCGGCGGCATGGAGGGCCCGGCCTCCGAGGATGCGGTCGGGTATCTTGCGGCCCGCAAGGTCTATTCCTATGCCCTGGCGAGCATGCGCGACGTGGCCCGCAAGATATCGGTCAACCAGCGGACCGGGATCAGGAAGGCGGTGCGGGTGGTGCAGACCATGGTCGAGGACGTCATCCTCCAGGACAAGCCCATGCTGCTCGCCATGAGCACCATCAAGGTCTATGACGACTACACCTTCACCCATTCGGTAAACGTCTCCATCCTGGCCATGTATCTCGGCAAGGAACTGGGGCTTTCCCGGGAATCTCTCGAGATGCTCGGGGTATGCGGCCTCTTCCACGACCTCGGCAAGGTTCTGGTGCCGCAGCGTATCCTGAAGAAACCCGGCAAGCTCGACCCGGACGAGTATGAGGAGATAAAGAAACACTCGTTGAACAGCGTCAGGCTGATCGTAAAGCTGCGGGCGTCGAGCAAGCGCAAGGCGCGCATACTTCTTGCGCCCTTCGAGCATCATCTGCGCTACAGCCGCAAAGGGTACCCCGAGGTGGGCTGGCGCAGGCCGATCAGCCTCTTTGGCCGTGTCCTTGCGGTGGCTGACGTCTATGACGCCCTGACCTCGCCCCGTATCTACCGGGAGGACGCCATGCCAGCGGACCGGGCCCTGGGGCTGATGCTCGAGCAGTCCGGCGACTACTTTGATCCGGTTATCCTCAAGGTTTTTATCAATATGCTCGGGGTATATCCCATCGGCACGGTGCTCGAGCTCGACGACGGCCAGCTCGGCATCGTCTGCTCAACGCCGTCGGCCGCCGCAGTGGACCGGCCGCGGCTGATAATGCTGGTTCCCGACGGCAAGGGCGGCTTCCAGAAGGGCACCACCCTCGACTTGACCGGCTGCGACCCCGCCACCGGTTCCTTTGTCCGTTCGGTCAAGAGGAGCTACAACCCCATAGCCTTGGGGATTCAGCCGGCCCAGTTCTTTTCCTGATCCGGAAATGTTTGCTTGAAGGCGCGGTCCGGAGGGCCGGATGGCGGAGCGGGCCGCCAATTTCCCGCTTGCCTGAATACGCCCCCCGGTGTTACCTTCCCGGAACGTTTGTTGGTTCCTTGTATCCTGCGTTTTTTCTCCTTCCCGTTCATGAAACCGCGATTTGTTACCTCCAGATTCGGCATGGCCGCCGCCGTGGTGCTGCTCGCATCCATGATCTCGCTTTTGCGGGGGGGATGGCTCGCCAGCCGTTGCGACCTGCCGGCCTATGACCTGGCAATGGGGCTGCGTCAGGGAGCCGCCGCGCCCGTGGTTCTGGTTGAGGTCGGCGGCGGGGACGCAACATGGCCCGTGTCCCGCCGCAGTCTTGCCGCGGCAGTGGAACGGATAAAAAGGGCTGGGGCCGAAACCGTGGCAATCGCCTTTCCCCTCAGGGGGCGCGATCCGGCTGCGGTTGGCGTCGGGATTGTCCGTTCCGTTATCCTTGACGCCGTTTCCGGTAAAGAGCGGGGCAGGCTTGAGAGACGGCTGAAAAGGGCCGAGAAAAAACTCGACGGCGACCGCCTGCTCGCCGCGGCGATACGGGGCGGCGGAGTCGTGCTTGGGGTTGACGCCAGACCCGGCCCGGCCGCCCTGTCATTGCCGGCCTGGTTCACCGGCGTTCTTCCCGCCGCCTCTCCGCCGGAGGTCAGGGGGGCGCCTTTTGCCAATCCCTGGCCCGAGCCCTTTTGGGCTGGAGAGTACAGCTTGTCCCTCCCTGTTCCGGAGCTTCTCAGGGCCGCTTCCGCCGCGGGCCATCTCGCCCCGGCCTACGATCATGACCGGCTGGTCCGGGGGGCCAGGCCATTTGTCCGCGCCGGCGGGGTTCTTGTCCCCTCCCTGGCCCTTGCAGCCATGCTTGATTACCGCTCCGTCAAGGTGCGGGATGTGGGCGGCATATACGGCAGGCGCAGGATGGTTGGCCTGACCGCCGGCGGCCGGACCGTTTACCTGTCTCCCGCTGGAACGGTGTTGGCCGATTTTGCCGCGCTCGCCGGCCTTGAGCGCCTGTCTGCGGCGGAGCTTGCCGGTGCCGCTTCTGACGCGTTGAAGGGCCGGATAGCGGTGGTTGGGCCGCCGTCTGCGGCCGGTGTCAGGGCCGTGCCGACTCCGGCAGGACTTCTTTCACCTGCTGAATTCGAGGCTGCGGTCATGGCATCACTGACCGGGCCGTCTCCGGTGCGCCGGCCGCCGTGGGCCTGGATTCCGGAGCTTGGGGTGATGATATACCTGTTTCTCCTCGCAGCCCTGGCTGTTCCGCGGATGGGCGCGGCCTCCGGCGCCTTTCTTTTTCTCTTTTCCTCCCTCGCCTGGGCCGTGACCGCCGGCATTCTTTTCGCCGTTGGCGGGCTTTGGCTGAGGGCGGTGACGCCGCTGGTTCCGGCGTTCTTTGCCTGGGGCATGGTCTTCTTCTTCCGCGCCTCATCCCTGCGGGAAATGACCGATCCCGCCGCTATCGAGGACAACCGCAAGGTTGGCCTGGCCTTGCAGGGTCAGGGAATGATGGATCTTGCGATGGAGCGGTTCATGCGTCTTCCCGCCTCTGATCCGGCCAACCGGGAACTTCTGTACAACCTCGCCCTTGACCTCGAGCGCAGACGGATGTTCGCCAAGGCGGCCGCGGTTTATGAGCATGTCGAGAAACACGGCGGCCACCGCGACAGCCGGGACCGGCTCAGGCGGGCCCGCCAGGCGGAGCGGGCGCCCGGTCTTGCCCCTTCCCTGGGGCCGGACGCCACGGTCACCATGAACGCCGGTCTCAGCACTCCTACCATTGGCCGTTATGAAGTGGTGAAGGAGCTTGGCAGGGGCGCCATCGGCACGGTCTACCTGGGCCGCGATCCCAGGATCAACCGCGAGGTGGCGATAAAGACCCTGCGCAGCAGCGAGGTCTCGAGCGACGAGCTGGACGAGGTCAGGGAACGGTTCTTCCGCGAGGCCGAGGCTGCGGGCCGTCTCAATCATCCCAACATAGTCACCATCTATGACGTCGGCGAGGACGACGACCTGATTTACATAGCCATGGAGGTTCTCCGCGGCCGCGATCTCACCGGTTTCTGCCGCAAGGACAACCTGCTGCCGGTGGACGAGGTCCTGCGGATCATAATCCAGGTGGGGGCAGCCCTTGACTACGCCCACAGCAACAACATAGTCCACCGTGACATAAAACCGGCCAACATCGTCATGTCCGCGGACGGCCAGGTCAAGGTGGCGGATTTCGGCATCGCCCATCTCCAGGCGTCTTCCACCTTCACCCAGACCGGCGCCATCCTCGGAACTCCCAATTACATGTCTCCGGAACAGGTGAGCGGCCGCAAGGTGGACGGCCGTTCCGATCTCTTTTCCCTGGGGGTGGTGTTCTACGAACTGCTTAGCGGGGTCAAGCCCTTCAGCCACGAAAACGTCGCCACCCTGATGAACCAGATAGCAAAGGCCTCCTGCACCCCTCTCGCCGAACTCAGGCCTGATTTGCCGGATTGCTGCTGCGCCGTGGTTGCGAAACTTCTCGCCAGGGCCAAGAGCCGCCGCTACCAGAACGCGGCCGACCTGGTGGATGACTGCCGGGCCTGTCTTGCTTCCCTCGGCCGCGGCCGTTTGCATGGCTCATCTCCTAAATCCTAACAGCCCGTTGAAAAACTACCGCGCTTGATGATTCCCAAGTCAAAATCCGGCTCAAAATGCTCATTTACTCCATGCAAACCGCGCTTTTTACTCGGCGCACGGCGTCCCGCCCTTCGGAACGGCAGCATGCTGCCGCCGTTTTCTTCGCTTCGCTCCGAGTCGCCGGATTTTTCCTTGCCTCATCTGCGCTCGCGACGTTTTTCTTTCAACGGGCTGCTAAGCCCCTAATCTCTCTCGAACGCTCTCACGGATTCAGGTTCTTGCCAAGCCGGACATGAGGGTGTACCTTTCCTGATTGCCACGCTGTGGTACATCAGGCCTATGAAGAAATCAGTTATCAGTATCGGAAAAAAGCTGCCTCTGGGAGTCAAGCTCGCTCTCATGCTCATCGTTTTCGCTGTGGCTGCGGCAGCAGTGGCGGATCGTCTCTTTACGGAAGGGATGCGCAGGGAGCTGGAGGGCAGGATAAACTACGAGCTTGAGCGCGACGGCCGCAGGCAGGAGCAGCGTTTTCTCCTGTTTTGCCGTCATCTGGTCGATATCGCCGAACACGCCGAACAGGAAGGCGGGCTCCCCGGTATCCTTGTTTCGGGCTCCGGATGCGATCAGAATCCCGACCAGTCGTTCAACGCCCTTTCCGCCTCCCTGGCCGCGGTCTTTATCCTGGACCGTAACGGCGGGGACGCGGCAGAGCCGCTGTTTGTCCGCCAGGGGTTCAGCCTGCCTCGAGATTTTCCCTTCAGCGACATGTCAACCTATCTCAACCGCGGTCCCAGGCCGGTGCTTGTCGGCAAGCGGGCCCTGCTGTTTTTCAAGGTCTCGGGGCATGGAGGCAGGGAGTACATGCTGGCTGTCGTCATCAGCCGCGGCCTGCTGAAGCTCGCCTCCGCCGCCGGTGGCAACCGTCACATGGCCCTTGCCGCTCCGGACGGCAAGGTGGTGGTCGCTACCGCCTCCGGATGCAGGGCGGGGCAGGGCGTGGACGGAGCCCGGTACCGCGCCAGGGTCATACGGCGTTACCGGCCGCCGGTCGCGGGCGGGGCCCTGGACCTTGTCGCGGTCAGGTCGGTTCTCGGCTGGAACAGGGAGGCGCAGCTCCGTATCAGCCGGGCCCGCAGGGAGCGTTTCTTTACCGCTGCCGCGGTCATCCTGCCGGCCTTCCTTCTGATCCTCGCGGCCGGGTTCAGGCTGCGGCGGCTGGCCGGAGAGGTTGGCCGTTTCCAGGAAAAGGCCCTGGCCGTGCCACCGGGAAAGCTTCCCGGCGGAGACGAGATCTTCTGCCTCGAGAGAATGTTTGCCGACCTTGCCCGCGAAGTGGAGCGCAGCCATGAGACCATCCGGGAGCAGGCCAGGGAAGAGAGCCGGGTGGTGGTGGAAAACGCCCTCGACGCCATTGTCACCTTTGACCGGCATGGCCGGGTGGTGGGGTGGAATCCGGCGGCGGCCCTGGTCTTCGGTTGGCAGAAGTCCGAGGTGGCGGGCAGAAGGGTCGCGGAAATAATCTTTTCCGGAGGCACCAGGATAGCCTTTGAGAAGGAGCTGGCCTGGTTCCGCGAAAACGGCAAGGGCATAACCCTGGACCGCATATGCGAGCGGGTCGCCCGCCACCGCGACGGCCGCGAGATCCCGGTGGAGATGTTCGTCACCGCCGTTACCCTTGACAGCGGTCCCGGTTTTGTCGCCTTTTTCCGCGACTCCACCAGCATCAAGTCCAGGGAGCGCAAGATCGCCAACGCCAACCATCTGCAAGGCGTATTCAACGCGATCCTGCGCATTAACCTCGAGCGCATCGGCCTCGAACGCCAGCTCGGCATGGCCCTGGAGCAGATCCTCACCATCCGCGAGCTTGGCATCATGCCCAAGGGGGCGATCTTTCTGGTGGAGGAAGAGCCGGACGAGATGGTTATGGCCGTGCACCGGGGATTGAGCGCGGCAAGGATAGCCGCCTGCGGCCGGGTGCGTCTTGGCGAATGTTTCTGCGGCCGCGCCGCCGCGGCCCGGCGTATATCGTTCTTTGACAGTGAGGAGAGCGGTCATGAGCTTGCCGCAGGGGGGAGCGGAAAACATGGCCACTACTGCGTGCCGATAGTGGCCGGCGGCTCGCTTTTGGGCCTGATGCTTCTTTACGTCGATCCGGATCACGTCTTCACCGGGGCAGAGGTGAGGATCCTCGCCGCTCTCGCCAGGCTGCTCGCCGGGATAATCGAGCGCAAGATGATAGAGGAGCATCTTGATCTGCTCATAGATTCACTGAAACACTCGGTGCGGGAGGCGGAGCGGGAGAAACTGTTCAGCGAGTCCGTGGTCTCGAGCCTGGATTCAGGGATTGCGGTGCTTGACAGCCACGACCGCATAGTCCGGGTCAACCCGGCGGGACGGGCGATCATCAGCCTGTTTTTTGACGGCGAGCCTGAAGGGATGGAAATCTATGGGGTATTGGGTCCGGACGTGGCCAGTGCCGCCGTCATGGAGCCAGGTCGCCAGCTGGAGGTGCGTGTGGCCACGGCTTCCGGGGATGAGCGCCTTCTCAGGATGGGGCGTACTCCGCTTTCCCATGAGTCCGGCAGCAGTATCCTCGTATTCCAGGACATAACCGTGGAGCACAGTCTCAGGCAGGAAATGGAAAGGATGAACCGCCTCGCCACTGTCGCCGAAATCGCCTCGGCCGTGGCCCATGAGGTCAGAAATCCCCTGGCCGGAATAAAGACCATGGGGCAGGCCATTGAAGAGCGCATGGCTGCGGACGACGCCAACCGCGAGTACGTCACCCGGATAGTCAGGCAGGTGGACCGCATAAACCACCTTCTGACCGAGTTCTTCACCTATGCCCGGCCGCCGGTTCCGCAGAAGCGGGAGGTGGATCTGGGCGAAACCGTGGCCGACACCCTGCAGCTCGTTGCCGCCAGGATGCGCCGTCACGGGATAAAGGCGGAGGTCGATATCGCCCGGGATGCGATAATCCGGGCGGACCCGGCCCAGGTTCAGCAGGTGCTTCTCAATCTTTTGCTCAACGCGGTCCAGGCCATCGGCGACGATGGCGTGGTCAGGATCGCCGCGGTCCGGACCAGTCCGGATGATTTCCCGCCGGGCCGGACGGTTCCCGCAGGCCTTGACCGCAGGGAGCGGTATGTCCGCCTCTCTGTTCGGGACAACGGCTGCGGCATTCCGGCTGACTTGCGCGACAAGGTCTTTGAGCCCTTTTTCACAACCAGGCATGACGGCTCCGGGCTCGGGCTCGCCATTGTCTACCGGATACTCAAGGAAAATGGCGCCTTTGTCTATGTGGATTCGGTCCCGGGAGAATCCACCACCTTTGACATATACTTCGAGGCCGTGGGATGAAGGGCAGGGTGCTCATAATCGAGGATAACGAGGATCTGGCCTTTGTCCTTGCCGGGATGATCCGCGACGAAGGCGGCGAGCCCCTTTGCGCCGCAAGGGGAGAAGAGGGGCTTGAGATTCTCCGCTCCAATATAGTTGACCTGGTGTTCCTTGATATCATCCTGCCGGACGCCAACGGCATTGAACTGATTCCGCTCATAAGGGAGATCCGCCCCGGCTGCGAGGTGGTGGTGCTTACCGGCATGAACGACGCCAAGGTGGCGGTCGCGGCGCTGAAGGCCGGGGCGGCGGATTACCTGGTCAAGCCCTTTGAGAACATAGAGTTCAGGGCGGTGTTGAAGAAAATGCTTGCCGTCAGCCGCGCGGCCAGGATGGCCACCGGCGGCGATGGCCATCCTGGCGCTGATCTCGTTGGCGAAAGCCCGGAGATGTCAAGGGTGCGCGAGGAGATCGTTACCGCCGCGCGGGTGCGGGTGCCGGTGCTCGTATCCGGCGCCACCGGCACCGGCAAGGAGGTGGTGGCCAGGGCGATTCACGCCCACGGCCAGGGAGGGGCCTTTGTCAAGGTAGATTGCGGCACCTTGGCCTCGGGGGTGATCGAGAGCGAGCTCTTCGGCTACGAGAAGGGCGCCTTCACCGACGCCAGGGCCGACAAGCCCGGCCTGGTGGAGATGGCCGACGGCGGCACCCTGTTTCTCGACGAGATCGGCAACCTGCCGGTTGGGCTGCAGCCGGTGCTTCTCCGTCTTATCGAGGAGTCCACTTTCAGAAGGGTCGGCGGAATCAGGGATATCAGGGTGAGCCTCAGGCTGATAGCCGCCACCAACATCGACCTTGAAGCAGAGGTGGCGGCGGGCCGTTTCCGCGCCGATCTCTTTTACCGTCTGAACGTCCTCCGCATAGAGCTTCCCCCTCTGGCCGAGAGAGGGGAGGACGTGATCCTGCTGGCCGATTACTTCCGCCGCCGTTTCAGCCGGGAGATGCGCATCGACTCGAAAGGTTTTTCGCCCGAGGCGGAAAAACGGCTGCGCAGTCATTCCTGGCCCGGCAACATCAGGGAGCTCAAGAATTGCGTGGAGAGGGCGGTTATCTACGGCCGCGGCCGGCTGCTTTCCCCCGTCCATCTCGGCCTGCCCGCCCCGGACATGGATCCTCCGGCAGCGTTGGATGGGAATGGCGGGGAGGCGGCGCGCACGACCCTGGCCGAGGTGGAGATGGCCCATATCCGCCGGGTTCTCGCCGAGGTCGGCAACAACAAGAGCCAGGCCGCAAGGATTCTCGGCATCTCCCGTTCCACCCTGCAGAAAAAGCTTTCCCGGCTTCCATGACCTGGCCGGTTTCAGGTCAGGTGTAGCGTTTCTGTGCATCGCTCAGGTGGCACTCGCTGGCGCTGTTGTTTTTCTTTCCTGTGTAACTCATTGATATCTTTTTATTTCTCCGTTGCGGCGGTGTTTGGCATGGTTTCTGTATTGTTCATTGCCGTCAACAGGAGTGGAGCGCTCCCGATCAGGAGAAAACATGACAGATATGCCTGAGGTTGGTGAGTCAATGAGCGTCAAGAAAAAGAAGATCCTGGTGGTTGACGACGAAGAGGACATGATCTGGACCCTCAGGAACTGCCTGAACCACGAGGCCCTGAACGCCGATATCCTGACCGCCTCCTCCGGAGAGGAGGCCTTGGGGATCATGGAGGACACCCCGGTCAACCTGGTGCTTACCGATATCAGAATGAGCGGCATGAGCGGCCTTGATCTCATGCTTGAGATCAGGGAGCGCTGGCCCTCCACCTCGGTCATCGTCATGACCGCCTTCCCCTCGCCTGAGTACAAGAGCGAGGTCATGCGCCTCGGCGGTCTCCATTACATCGAAAAGCCCTTTGACATCGTTGAGTTGCGACAGGTGGTGAGCGAGGCGGTGAACGACGACCGCTCGTTTGCCGGAACCGTGGTCGGGGTCAGCCTGAGCGATATCGTCCAGGTCAACTGCCTTTCGCAGGCGACCGCCGCCCTTGAGGTCACGGCCAGTGACAGAAGCGGGACCATTTACTTTGAAAAGGGCCGGATAGTTCACGCCGAAAGCGGCGGCGAGACCGGGGTGGAGGCGTTCTACCGGATCATGGAGCTGGACGGCGGCAAGATCTCCAGCAAGAAGGTGGCGAAACCACCGGAAAAGAGCATCGATCTTCCCTGCGAAGCATTGATAATCGAGGCGGCCCGCAGGCGGGACGAGTCCGGTTCCGGGCAGGATGAGGGGTTTAACATAGAGGCCCTCGATGCCGAGGATCCTTTCCCCGCCTTGTCCCGTGCGGACGACGGCGGCGATGAACAGAATGCGGAGGACAGCGGCGGCGGAGAAGCGCCGCCGTCCGGGAAAACCACAGCACAGGAGGATGAAATGGACGGCAATCTCAGGGATATCCTTGGCGAGTTCACCACCATACCAGGGGTGAACACCGCCTGCCTGGTGGGCAGGGACGGTTTTCTCCTTGATTCCATCGCAACGGTCAACGTGGACACGGAGATGATCGGCGCCATCGCCTCGAGCGGGTTTGGCGCATCCGAGTCCATGGGCAGGCAGCTCGGCAAGGGCAACATGGCCATGACCATGATCGAGTACGAGCAGGGGCCGGTGATCTTCTCGCCGGTGGGGGATGAGGCCTTTCTGGTCATCGTTGCCGATCGCGACAGCAACCTGGGCATGATCCGTCTCAAGATAAAGAAACATGCCCAGGAGATAATGGAGAGCGCGGCCATATGACCCCGCGCCGCCTGGGCGGATAAGGCAGAGGAAAGAGAGGCGGGCGAAGCGGGTGCTGCCGGGGCGTCCCGGAACCGTGGTCTTACCTGCCGCTGACAGTCAACCCGGAACAAAAGAGGAGCGCATATGCCGGAAGAGGGCAAGATACTGGACATCGCCAGGATAAGTTTTCTCAACATGATCAAGGAGATGATGACCTTGGGCGGGGTCGCCGCGGCAAAGGGGGGGCTGATACGCAACGCCCTGGCCTGCGCCGAGAAGATAAAGGAGGTGGATTATCCTGATTTTGACGCATTTATCGAGGCGATAAGAAACGCCACCAATCCCATAACCATGATCGAAGGCAAGGCCGAGCATACCGGCGACGGCATATTCGGGCTTCCGGCGTGCCCGTTTGCGCCGGCCATAAGCAACTACACCGAGGTGTTTGGCTCCCTGCCCGATGGCTTTGCCGAGTTCACCGAGGAGTTCAACAAGCCCGGTCCGGCGACTTCGCGGTACCGCATCGGCGAGGGGGCCGGGGTGAGCCCCTTCTGTGCGGTGCACCAGCCGCTACGCAGCGCCATTGGCGACAGGATAACCATTGGCGGAAAGCAGGTCAGGATATACCAGCTCGGCTGCAAGTCGGGCGCGGGCAAGAAGGGCTTTGCCGACCGCCTCATAGAGGAGGCCGGGGTCGACAGGAGCGTGGTCGACGCGGTCCTCGACAACCACATGTGCTGCTACTGCGTGAAGCTCGAGTGAACGGGCTGTCAGGCCAGCTCCTCGGTCAGGCGGGTGGCGGCGAGGAGCATCTCGCCCGCGGGATCGGCGGTCCGGGGGCAGAGGCCCACGAGGTAGAAGGGCACCCCGTCGATGGCAAAGGCGCGCAGGACGATACGCTCGCCCGAGCCGAGGTCGATGGAGATGTCGTTGGCGTTGGGCTGGTCCATGTAGACCGTGGCCTTTTCGATGGTCTTGCCCAGCTCCGGGGCCATGGCGGCGATGATGTCCGCGGTCCTTGCCTCAAGTCCGCAGACGGCGAGCGGCAGGCCGGTGCGGTCGGCGATCACCGCGCCGGCAAGGTTGGCGCGGTCGCACATCTCCGCGAGTATGTTCTCGGCCCTGCGGTTGCGGAAATTAACCCTGTCTTCGTCGTCTTCGCCGCTGTCGTCGTCGCGGCCGTCCATGCCTTCTGCGACGAGGTCGCCCAGGTCAAGGGCCGCGCCGCTGTCCAGTTCGCCTTCCCTCTTTTTTATCTCGGCCGCCATCTCGAGATAGGCGCGGGCGCTGTCCGCGGCCGATGACACCATCATGGCCGGGGCGGAGCGGATCCCCGCCATCTCGAGGCCGGGATCAAAGGGGATGATGCTTTCCAGGAACAGCCCTGCCGGCAGGTGGGCGCGGAGATGGTCGAATATCTTTTTTTCCGAGCTGTCTCCTTCCCGGTACATGGTGACCGCGATTCCGGCGAGCTTGAGGGCCGGGTTTATGTCGCTTCTTATCCACTGGGCCAGGCGGACGAAGTCCGGCAGGGTCTTGACCGCCGCGGCCCGGCAGTTGAGGACGAGCAGCATCTCGTCCGCTTTTTCCAGCGCCGCCTTGAGGATGGTGGACGATCCCACCGGGGTGTCGACAAGAATATAGTCGAATCCCGCGGCCAGGGACGTTATGAGCCTGCCCAGCTCCCCTTTTGCTGATGCGGTTTCGAAGTCGAGGAGGTCGGAAGGATGGCCCATGCCGATGACACAGCCTGCCACCCGGCCGTCGTCGTACATGGGGGCGATGATGTCTTCCGGGGAGCATTCGCCGCGCATGGCCGCGAGCATGCCGGTTGCGGCTGCGGATTTGACCCGGCCGTAGGCGCCGGCCCCGCCCTGGGGATCGCAGTCCGCGATAAGAACCCGGTGGCCGAGCCGGGAGAAACTTGCCGCCAGATTGACCGCGGTGGTGGTCTTGCCCACGCCGCCTTTCTGGCTGGTAACGGCGATGATGCGGCTCATTTCCCCGCCTCTTTGTCTTGAGAGGCCGTCATCTGTCCGATGGTGTTGGCAAAGACAATAAGCAGCCCCCGCAGCCGCGGCGGCATCTCGTTGAACTTTATCCCCAGAACCGTGGTCGGCTCTCCGTCGAGTTCGGAGTTCTTGCGCCATGCCAGGGTTCCGAAAATGTTGAGGCCCACCGATTCGTCCGGCAGGCTGATGCGCAGCTTGGCTATCCGTCCCAAGAGCTCGCCAGCGGGGAGGTCGCGGTATTTGGGATCTATGACCAGGCAGATGCCGCCGAGGGAGATGTCACTGGTGTACCCCTTGAATATGTAAGGGGAACGGCCCGGCTCGGCCGGATATATCTCCACTCCGAGGGTTATCTTGAGGTTCTGGCGCGAGGTCTTGCGGTTGTAGACCGAGGGCTTTTCCTCGGGAGGCATCTCGGTGTCGGCGAGGAGATTGCGCAGGCCGGTCTCCACGTCAGGATAGTTGCCGCATATGGTCATCAGATCCATGCGGTCTATGATTATCAGTTCGGTGGGGAAGATGGCCTTGCAGGTGGCGCCGAACCTGTCTTCCTTCTCAAAGGGGTAGACCTGGCCGAAGAAATCGTTGGCCTCGCATATCCTGCCTTCTTTATTTTTTTTCTCCGGAGTGATCTCGACCCTGCCGCTGACCACGAAGCATAATTTGTTGTCCGGATCGTCGGGCGAGAGAAACACCTCTTCGGCAGCCAACTGCTGCACCTTGACCGACCTCAGGATGGCGTGCATCTCCGGGTAGCTCATCTTGCCGCAGCATTCGGCCACCGCGTTGAAATGGGAATCGCGTTTGTGGATGGCGAGGTAGAGGGCGCGCATCTCGCGCGATAGCGGTTTTACGATTTCCCATTTGTTGAGGTTGGCCGCGATCGCCTGGAGGGTATGGCCGGTTTCGAGGAAAAGCGCGCCCGCCTTGCGGAAGGCGATTCCGGCCTCGAAGAATTTCTTTTTGCGGAAAAGGAAGTCGCCATGGGCCCGGTGCACCTCGGGACGGTCGGGAAACGCCTCGATCAGTTTCTTGAAATCCGCGGCATTGCCGATTACCAGGCTGCCTTCGGCAATCTGGTCGACTATCTTTGGGTCTATTTTGGGTCCGGTCATATGGATAAGCCACGGGCCGGAGAGATCCCGGCCGGGATGTGATTGCCAGGCAGGAGAGGGATTCCCGCCGGATTGCTTGAGTTGCGTGATATCCTAATTTTTCCGTTTTCAGGGGCTTTGTCAAATTTTTATTGTTTCCTTTAAGTCCGTGGCAGCTTTGGTGGCAAATTGAGGAATCGCCTCGAACGAACGTCATGCAGAATCGTTTGCCCGGGCACCCTGGTTCACCTCCGCCCTTCGGTTGGGACGGTTATCAGCCCGTTGAAAAACTACTGCGCTTGACGATGCGGCGTCAAAATCCGGCTGGAAAATGCTCATTTACCCTATGTAAACTGCGCTTTTTCGCCGGATTTTTCCTTGCCTCTCTCTGCGCTCGCGCTCGTTTTCAACGGGCTGTTATTCTGCGGCAGGAGCGCAGCCTTGGACCATCCGGTCGGCAATCAGCCCCCAGAAGCTGCTTTCCGGGCCGGTGAAAAGCCAGCCCAGGTGCTGCGCGCAGGCGGCGCACAGGGCCAGGCGCCAGGCGTGGCCGGCAAACCACGTATGGGCAGTGGTGGCGGTCCCGGCCGCCACGGCGCCGGGAGCCTTGCTGAACGTTGCGAATACGAACAGGATTCCGGCCGGGTTCACCTTGGTATGCGACACTCGCCCCTCGACCGCGCTCCTGAAACGGTTCCTTGTGATTCCCGCCCCGCAGGCGCGGCAGCAGAGCCAGTCGTTGTCTTCCGCGTCTGCTTCCGTCTCTTCGCTGCCGGTGCGTAGCGGGTTCTGTGCCCCCGCATCCATGAGGACGGGTTCCCTGCAGCGGGAAAAGAAAGGATGCCCGGTTGTTGCCTTGACAAATCCGCTTGAGATACAATCTTTGCTCAAGGGGGTATCCCCGCCCGGCGGCGCCATGCATCCCGCCGTCGTTTCCTTGTATCCTGCCGGCCTGTGGTCAGCAGGCCGCGGAGGCGCGGAGATGGAAAACAGAGGGGGGCGCGTTAGCGTGGGAGTTATGGCCAGCATCGTCACCACCAGGGTCGAGGAGATGGATCTGACCGTCCATACGGTGGAGGGCAAGGTCACCGCCGCCGAGGTCGTCGACAAGATCAGGGAATTCTATCACGGCGGCCCCATAACCACAAACACCATGTGGGATTTCTCCGCCGCCGACGCAGGCGGGGTAGAGAGCCGCGAGATCCGGGATATCGCCGTGCTCGTCAGCAGATATGGCCAGAAGCGTAAAGGTGGCCGCACAGCCCTTGTCCTGTCGGGCGATCTCGAGTTCGGGCTCGGCCGCATGTTCTCCTCCTTCATTGAGATGGAAATGGAGAAGGAAGAAAATCCTTTCGAGTTCCGCTGTTTCCGGAACCGGGCCGAGGCCGAGGCTTGGCTGAGAAACTGAGCGGCATGATTGACAGGGCCCGCGATCTCCATCGCCAGGCGGTGATGGAGATCCGCGGCCGGCCGGTCGGCACGGTTGCGGCCCGTGATCCCGACGCCGCCTCCCTCAACTATGATCACTGCTTCACCCGCGATTTCGCGGTCTCGGCCGTCGCGTTCCTGGTGGACGGGGAGACGGAGATCGTCAGGAATTTCCTTCTGGAAACCGTTGCCCTGCAGATCCGGGAAAAGGGAATGGAGTGTTTCGATCCCGGCCAGGGATTGATGCCGGCGAGTTTCATACTGGAAAGCGGGGCCGAGACCCTGTCCGCCGATTTCGGCGACCAGGCCATCGCCAGGGTCGCGCCGGTGGATGCGGGGTTCTGGTGGCTGTTCATCCTCAGGACCTACGTTCGCGCCACCGGCGATATTGAGCTTGCCCGAAAGCCCGGATTCCAGCACGCCATCCGCCTGATTCTCGACCTGTGCCTGCCGCCGCGGTTCGAGATGTTCCCCACCCTCCTGGTCCCGGACGCAAGCTTCATGATCGACAGGCGGATGGGGGTATACGGCCATCCCCTCGATATTCAGTCCCTTTTCTTCACAGCCCTGCGCATCTGTGCGGAACTGTTGGCCGACACGGATGAAAACCGCGCCCACCTGCGGGCGGTGCGCAGCCGGATTTCGCACCTGGCCATCCACGTCCGTGAACACTACTGGCTGGATCTCAAGAGACTGAACCGCATCTACCGTTACGATGTCGACGAATTCGGGGCCGGGGCCAGCAACATGTTCAACATCAACCCCGCCTCAATTCCCGCGTGGCTGACGGAATGGATGCCATATGAGGGCGGATACTTTGCCGGAAACCTCGGGCCGGGGCGGATGGATTTCCGTTTCTTTTCCATGGGCAACCTGCTGGCGGTGCTTTCGTCGCTCGCCGATGCGGAGATGTCCGAGGGCATCATGATCACCTTTGAAAGAAGATGGGACGACCTGGTGGCCTCCATGCCGGTCAAGATGATTTTTCCCGCCCTTGAAGGGGAGGAATGGCGGATAATTACCGGCTGCGACCAGAAGAACATGGCGTGGTCCTATCATAACGGCGGGAGCTGGCCGTTCCTTTCCTGGCTTCTGGTGGCGGCCGCGCTCCGCACCGGCAGGACGGAGATGGCGGAGAGGACGCTCGACCTTCTGGCGGCCCGGCTGGACGGGGACGGCTGGCCGGAATACTATGACGGCGTCAACGGCAGGCTGGTGGGCCGCCGGGCCCGCCGTTTCCAGACCTGGACCATTGCCGGTTTCCTGGCCGCGGCCCTGCTCGCCGGATCACCGGATCGCCTGGATCTGATCGGTTTCAGCCGCGAGGAATACGACCTCGCCTGCCCCCTGTGAAATCGGTTGGGAAAGACAGCGGCCCACTTTGCTCGCAACACCTTTCAACGGGCAGTAACGGAGGACATCAATGAAAAGAATGCTGAGGACACAACTGGCCCTGCTATTGCTCGTCTTGCCGGTTGCCGCCGGCTGCGCCTTGCGCGGCGCCTTCAGTCGGCCGGAGATACACTGGCTGTCCCTCGAGGAGGGCATCGCGGTTGCGGGCGAGACCGGTAAGCCCTGCCTGGTCGATTTTTTCTATGGGCCGCAATGTCCCAGGTGCAGGAGGTTTATTGACTCCATATACTCAGACCCCGCCATCGCCGCCAGGATAGAGCGGGATTTTGTTCCCATACGGGTAGATCTCACATCCTCCTTGAGCGCACCGGAGACTAAGCTCGCCGGGGAGATGGGAAGCGGCGGGGAGTGCATGCTTCTCTTTCTGGACCGGCGCGGCATGGTGATAAGGCGCAGGGACGCCTCACCCGTATGCAGCATGGACGCCATGGGCAGACGGGAGTTTGCCGCGATCCTCGACGAGGTGACGGCGATAGCAGCCGCAACGGCTGGCAGATAGGTATTCCTGCGGCCGTCAGGCGGCGTGGCGGCAGGGGAAGGTGTCTCTGTTGGAAAAAGAAGACAAAAAAACTTGTAAAAGGTTGTTCTAACTGCTAAAGGGATTTAATGCCGGAGGGCCGGACGCACCGATGGATGATCGAGAGAGGAGAGGTTTTATGTCTGAACGCTGTAGTGGAATCGTCAAATGGTTCAACAGGGTGAAGGGATACGGTTTCATCACCCGCGGGGAAGGGGAAGATATCTTTGTCCACTACAGCGCCATTCGTGGCGCTGGTTACCGTAATCTTGAGGAGGGTCAGCAGGTGGAATTCAACCTCGTCGAGGGCCAGAAAGGGCTTCAGGCAGAGGATGTTGCAAGCCTGGACTGACTGTTTGTAAACAGAGGCGCGCCGCCGGTTCCGCTCTCGCGCGGAGGTTGCAGCTCAAAGTCAAAAAAGCGTCCGGCTGCGGCGGCGGTCTTGTTTCCGGCACAAAAAAAGCGGGGCAGACGCCCCGCTTTTTTTGTGCCTTGTGGAAAAGCTGACCGCATCCGCGGTCAGCGGCATGTCTTACTGAGGCACAACGTTGGCCGCGGCCGGGCCCTTGGGGCCTTCGACGATGTCAAAGGTGACCCTGGCGCCCTCCTCGAGGGACTTGAAGCCCTGGCCCTGGATCGCCGAATAATGGACGAACACGTCGCCGCCGTTGTCCTGAGCGATGAAGCCGAAGCCCTTTGCGTCGTTGAACCATTTCACTGTTCCTTCTGCCATCATGAACTACTCCTTTGTTGCCGGCCCGTTTATATAAAAAAGGGCCTTTTTGCGGTTCTGCCACAACAGCCGGTGCTGCTGCGGTTGGCGGACCGTTTGCCGGGCCGCCGTAACAGCCCCTTGAAAAACTACTGTGCTTGACGATGCGGCGTCAAAATCCGGCTGGAAAATGCTCATTTACCCCATGTAAACTGCGCTTTTTCGCCGGGTTTTTCCTGGCCTCGTCTGTGCTCGCTACGTTTTTCAACGGGCTGATAAACGTCAACCGTATGCTTCAGCCTGCCTTCTGGATTTTTCGGAAAAATCTGGAAGCGGAAGAGACAACGGCCGCCGTCAAAAACTCCTTTCCATTGCCAAGGTTCAAGCAATAAATTCTGACGCTGCCGTTTGGTGAAACTAAATGGGGCGCTGCAGAATGACTTGATGCAAGGATGTTACCTGATCTTGAGCTTACAGGGGTTTTCCGGTAAAGGCAAACAAATAAGGCTTTTCCAGGAAAAAAAATGGCGGCAGGAGGCGATATGGCGAGAATAGAGTTCCTTGGCTGCGGCGAGGCCTGCGATCCCGGCGAACCGAACACCTCGTTTTTGTTCAGCGCCCGGGACGCATGCGTGCTGTTCGACTGCGGCTTCACGGTTCCTCACCGTCTGGCTGGGGCCATCGGCGATCCGGAGCGTCTCGACGGGGTGTGGATATCCCATCTTCACGGCGACCACTGTTTCGGCCTGCCGCTTCTGTTCCTGAAGCTCTCCGAGCTCGGTCGCGGCCGGGAACTGGTGGTGGCCGGGCCTGCTGGGCTTGCCGAACGGCTCCGCTCCCTCCTTGCCCTGGCCTACGGCTCGCTCGCCGGGGATTGCGGTTTTGCCTGGCGGGTGGTGGAGCTCGCCCCGGGCGGAACGGCGGATGTGGCCGGGGCGCGGCTAGTGGCGGCGGAGAGCATCCACCATCCCCCGGCCCTGGCGGTGCGCTGCGATTGCGAGGGGCGTTCCGTCTTCTACAGCGGTGACGGAAAGCCTTCCGCGGACGCGGAAGATATGGCGCATGGGGCCGACCTTGCGGTGATGGAATGTTTTGAGGGAACGGGCCTTGTCCCCGGCCACAACAATCTTGCCGGGGTTCTGGGGTTTATGGAGCAGGCCGTTCCGGACCGCGTCGCCCTGGTTCATGTCCGCAGTGGCGCGCGAACGGAGCTCATGCGGCTGCTGGCGGACACGGCTGCTGCGGAACGGCTGTTCATGCCCCGTTGCGGGGACGTGGTGGAACTGTGACCGGCTCCTGGCCTTGAGAAACAAAAAGCCGCCAGCCTTATGCGGGGCTGGCGGCTTTTTTTGCGTCTTGAGAGACCTGGCTGGTTACCTGCGGTCGCCCATGAGCCGCAGGAGGCTCAAAAAGAGGTTGATGAAGTCGAGGTAGAGGGCCAGCGCCCCCATGATTGCCCCCTTGCGGATAACTCCGGCGTGGTCGTTCATGATTCCGGCCGCGCCCAGCGCCTGGATCTTCTGAACGTCGTAGGCGGTCAGACCGGTGAATACGATGACCCCGATGCCGGAGATGACGAAGTCCATCATCGGGCTCTTCAGGAAGAAGTTTACCAGGCCGGCGATGATCATGCCTACCAGGCCCATGAACATGAAGGATCCCATGCTGGACAGATCCCTCTTGGTCACGGTGCCGTACACGGCCATGGCCCCGAACATCAGCCCCGCGACCAGGAAGGCCGAGGTCACCGACGCCGCGGTATAGGCGAGCAGCACCGACGAAAGGGTGGCGCCGTTCAGGGCCGAGTAGGCCAGGAACATGATGGTCGCGGTCCTGGCCTGGATCTTTTCTATCCTCGCCGACAGGTATATGACCATGCCCAGTTCGGCGAATATCAGTCCGTAGAAGACGATGGGGCTGCCGAAGATGATCCGGAGCATGGTCTGTGAATGGCTGACCACAAAGGCGGTCAGGGCGGTCACGCCCAGGCCGGCCGCCATCCAGTTGAATACCTTGGCGAGAAAGATTGTTGCAGCCTCGCTCGCCGTGGATGTCACTGCGGTTCTCTGATTGTACGGATACATCGTTACTCTCCTCTTATTTCCTGTTTTTGCGTTCGGCTTCTGCAGGTTGTGATATCAGATGGATGCTTCGGATGCCTGCGGGCATGTTCCGCGGCTCCAAGGTCAAGGTTAAGCATTGCCGTCGGGCTTGACAAGGTCCTGGCGGCGGTCAGCCCGCGGCGTAACGGGCCTTGATGGCGGTGAGGTTTTCCAGGTACATGCTGTGGTATTTCAGCCTCGGCGCAACCTTGAGCTCCTGGAGCAGGGCGTCCACGGCCGGCCTCAGGTCGATGCCGTGGCGGTTTATCACCCTGGCGTTGGCGCGGTCGATGATCATGATGCAGTAATAACGGGCGAGTATCCTGGTCCTGGTGTCGCGGCGGAAGATATAGGCCTGGCCGCCCAGGGTGTTGAGAAAGAAGCCGGCGTACTCGTACAGCCTGTCCAGAGGCAGGGCAAGGAGACCGTCTTCCTTGCCGCATTCGTCGTACTTGCCGGACCACTGGTAGAGAAGGGCGAGCAGATCTTCTGTCTTCTCTCCTCCGCCGGTTATGATGTCGTGGAGCAGCATGAGGTCGTCACGCCCCAGAACCCGGTAGAAGTGGGCGGTGTTGGTCAGGATGCTGTAGAGGCTGTCGGTCTCCCGCACCACTATGGGCGGATGATCCAGCAGCTTTTTTCTTATCATCTCGAGCCGGGGCAGAAGCCCGTCCCCCAGGCCGTATTTCTGGAGCGACGGAAGGGCGGCGAGTTCTTCTATCGCCTGCCTCAGTCCGGCCTCGATGTCCTGGCAGCCGGGCTCGCCTCCGGCTGCCTCGGCCCGGGACCGCGCAGTGGCGCTGGCGGCGTTCTCCGCCGGCAGTCCGGCCGGCTCGGCGGTGTTGTCCCGCACCATTGCGGACAGCTCGGCGAGTTCGTTTTCGAGCCGGTTGATTTTTTCCAGGTAGCGGCTCCGTTCCGCGGCGAACATCTCCTCGGCCGCGCTGCGGACCATGGCCTTCCAGTTGAAAATTACAAGGAGCGCTCCCAGCAGGATTGCGCCGATGGGGATGGCAAGCGCCATGAGCCGCATCGCAGCATCTGGCCTGCGCCTTCCTGCCTTTCGGGTCGGTTTCATGTCGTGAGGTTAGGTCTGGTTTAGGTTTTCCTGGATTCGTGAGCTTGGATGAGCGGGCCAGATGCGGGTAGGCGACGATATTGATTGTCCTTCGGATGCAACCTCGTTGCCGGCGCGGCAGATGGCCCGCTGCCTGACGCCCCGCAGGGCGGCAGTGGTTTGCCGTGACCATAGAGTTTATCGGCACCCGGCCGGAGGGTCAACATGAATCGGTCGCTATGGTCTGGATGCATCTGTCGTTTTGGCTTGAACCGTCGGGAGGACAGGTTATTCTTTCCGGACAAGGCAGATGACACCGAACCGTTCGCACGATCACGGAGGATGCGCCATGAAGGATAAACCCAGGGTACTGATCCTTTACTACTCCAGGAGCGGCAATACCAGGAAGCTTGCCGGACATATCCGCGACGGCGTGGCCGCCGCGGGGGGTGAGGCTGTGTTCAGGAGCACGGAAGAGGTGAGCAAGGATGATTTTCTTGCCGCCGACGGCATAATAGCCGGTTCTCCGGTCTATTTCGGGGTTATGGCCGCGGAGCTGAAAAAGGTCTTTGACGACTTCGTCTCCACCAGGAGGAAGATGGAGGGCAAGGTGGGTGCCGCCTTCGCCACCGGCGGTCATCATACCGGCGGCAAGGAGACCACCATCTTCTCCATCATTCAGTGCATGATGATCTACGGAATGATAATCGTCGGCGATCCCATGGACGCGTCCGGCCATTACGGGGTCGCCTGCGAGAAGGAGCCCGGCGAGACCGCGGCCTCGGACGGCGAGAAGCTTGGCCGCCGGGTGGTGGAGGTGTGCCGGAGGCTCGCATGAGCAGTGCTGGTGATCCGGAACGGGGGGAGCGCTGGTTCGAGCGTTGCCTGCCCTTTGTAGCCCGCGGCCCCGAGGCCCGTTTGCGCTGGCTCGTGGCCGCGGCGGAGCGCATCGGCCGGGATCAAGGCGGCACGTTCGCCCCGGAGGAGCTGGCCGCCTATATCCGTATCTTTCTCGGCAACGAGAGCATGCGGGTCAACGACTATCATCGCCGCGGCTTCTCCGTGCCCGAGGAGGTTATCGGCCTGGCGCCGCTGTTTGCCGGGGTTGCGCCGGAAACGGTTACGGTCCTGGTGCGTTGCGCCGACATATACGACGTGCCCGACCTATTCGCCCTGATATATTCCCCGACCGTCGAACAGGCCGAAATGGCGCTGCGCAAGGAGCCGCCGGCATATGAAAAAAACCCGGCCCGGATCGTCGACCGGGTGTTCCACGCCGTATTCCGCAAGTCGCCGGCCCTGCTCGAAAAGGCTGCGGCAAGGATATCGGCGTCCGCGGACACGCCGGCCGGGTTCGCCGCCTCCCACGAACGGTTCATGGAGATCGTCCGGGACGAGGAGATCCTCGGCGAGCTCTTTCCCAGGGCCCTGCAGGCTACGGTGGAGGGAGAGAAAAAAACAGGCCTGTCCGGCGGGCGGACAGGCCTGTTGTGAAATTTTTCGTTTTGTATGCAGCCTATCTGCGGCCGGCCATTGCCCTCTTCGAGGCCTTGAGGGGGTTGATCTTGGCCTGGCCCACGGCCAGCTCGACCTTCTTGTGGGTGGCGAAGTTGCACAGTCCGAGACGCCACTTGGCCGCCGGGTTGGCGTAGGCGTAGCAGTACTTTCCGCCCTGGACGTCGACTACCCTTTCGCATCCTTCGCAGTCTTCAACCACCGGCGAGAAAACCCCCGCGCTGATAAGGGCCGGGTCCACGGTGGCGACAGTCTTGCTCTTTACTGCGGCCATTTCTGAAATCCTCCTCAAGTTCGGCTTGCAGGTGTTTACACGTGAAAGAAAGGTCTTTAACCCCAAAGCCGGGTTTTTGTCAACAGGGAAATGGCCGTGCGGTACGGGCCGTTCTCCGGGGCGATTCTTTTTTTCGTGCTCTGTTAGCGGTTGTGTTTGTCGTGGCATTGCATTATCATTGGCCTGAAATACAGATGGTGCAAACATTAATCCGGCCGGACTTTCCGGACGGCAACAGCCCCGTTGAAACGGGCGCAGCAGTTCTTTAACGGGCTGGTAAAGGTTCCGGGAGGAAGAGATGCCCATATACATATGGAAAGGCGTAAACTCCTATGGCGACAAGCGCAGCGGCCAGTATGAGGCCCCGGACGAGGCCTCGGTCCACGCATACCTGAAAAAGCTCAGGATAACGCCTACCAAGGTCAAGGAGAAGCCGAAGGATCTGCTTGAAGGCATATCCTTTTTTGAAAAGAAGGTGACCGGCCGGGATGTGGTTATCTTCACCCGGCAGCTCTCCACCATGATCGACGCCGGCCTTCCCCTGGTGCAGAGCCTCGACATCCTTGCAAACCAGCAGGAAAACCCCACCTTCAAGAAGATTCTGCGCGAGATCAGGGTTGATGTCGAGACCGGCTCCACCTTTGCCGACGCGATGAAGAAACACCCCAAGGTGTTCGACAACCTCTACTGCAACATGGTCGAGGCCGGAGAGATCGGCGGCATCCTGGACACCATCCTCTCCCGGCTCGCCCTGTTCATGGAAAAGACCATGGCCTTGAAAAAGAAGGTCAAGGGCGCCATGACCTATCCGATAATCTGTCTCGGCATCGCCATC
>JALWTY010000075.1 GCA_026993265.1 Desulfobacterales bacterium | reverse complement strand
CTGTTTATCCGGCCGCACGGTGACGATGAGACGGCTCTGGCTCTCGGAGAAGAGGACGACGTCGTCGCGGTCCACCCCTTCCGCCGGGACCTTGCCGAGATCGATGTCCATGCCGAGGTCGCCGGCAAAGGCGCTCTCGGCCGCGGCCACCCCGAGGCCGCCGTCGGAGAGGTCGTGGGCCGAGGCCACCAGCCCCTTGCGCATCGCCCGGTTCAGGGCCTCGTACCTGGCCCGGGCCGCCTCGATGTCCACCTTTGGCACCCGGTTGCCCACCGCGCCGAGGAGGAGGGCGTACTCGCTCGCGCCGATCTCGCCGCGGGTGATTCCCAGCAGGTAGACCAGGTCACCCGGCCGTTTGGCGTCCATGGTGACCGCGAGCCGCACGTCGTCCATCTTCGCCACCACCGAGAAGAGCAGGGTCGGCGGGATGGATATCTTGACCCCGGCCATCATGAAGTCGTTCTTCATCGAGTCCTTGCCCGAGATGCAGGGCACGCCGTAGGCCGAGCATATCTCGGCCAGCCCCTGGTTGGCCCGCACCAGCTGGGCCAGCTTGTAGCGGCCGTCCGGGGTCTTTTCGCTCTCGATGGGGTCGCACCAGCAGAAGTTGTCCAGCCCGGCCATGCGTTCCAGCCCCGCGCCCACCGCCACCGCATTTCTCACCGCCTCGTCCACCGCGGCCCGGGCCATGTGCAGGGTGTCGATGTCCGAGTAGCGCGGGCAGATGCCGTGGGAGACCACCAGCCCCTCGAAGCTCTCCAGCACCGGTCGGAAGACCGCGGCGTCGCTGGGGCCGTCGTTCTCCGCCCCGCAGAGCGGCTTGACCACGCTGCCGCCCTGGACCTCGTGGTCGTACTGGCGGACGATGTACTCCTTGCTGCAGATGTTCAGGCGGCCGAGCATCACCTTCAGGGTGCCGTTCAGGTCGGGCGCGGCGGGAAGCTCGGGCTCCGGATGTCTCGGCCTCTCCCAGCGGGCCCGCATCCGCATCGGCGGCAATCCCTTGTGGACGAAATCCATGTCCATGTAGGCGATGGTCTTGCCGTTGTATAGGACGTGGAACTTGCCCGAATCGGTGAAGAGCCCGAGATCGGTGGCCTCCACGTCCATGCTCTCGCACAGCTTCATGAACTCGTCGAGCTTGTCCTCGGGCACCGCGAGCGTCATCCGCTCCTGGGCCTCTGAGACGAAGATCTCCCAGGGATCGAGGCCCGCGTACTTGAGCGGGGCCCGGTCGAGGTGGAGCTCGAAACCGCCCGAGTCCTGGGCCATCTCGCCCACGGATGAGGAAAGCCCGCCTGCGCCGTTGTCGGTGATGCAGTTGTAGAGGCCGCGGTCCCGGGCGATGAGCAGGCAGTCGAACATCTTCTTCTGGGTGATGGGGTCGCCGATCTGCACCGCGGTGGCCGGGGAGTTCTCGTTCAGCTCCTCGGAGGAGAAGGTGGCCCCGTGGATGCCGTCCTTGCCGATGCGGCCGCCGGTCATGATGATGTGGTCGCCGGGCATGGCCATTTTCTCCTCGCTGGGCCGGCCGTTGACCTCCCTGGGCATGATCCCGACCGTGCCGCAGAAGACCAGCGGCTTGCCCGCGTAGCGGTCGTCGAACACCACCGAGCCGTTGACCGTGGGGATGCCGCTCTTGTTGCCGCCGTGCTCCACTCCCATGCGCACGCCCTCGAGCACCCGCCGGGGATGGAGGAGCGGCGGGGGCAGGGGC
>JALWTY010000074.1 GCA_026993265.1 Desulfobacterales bacterium | reverse complement strand
GAAAGACCGGCATGTGGTCCGCGGCCGGAAACATTGCCGCTCCCATCGCCGTCTGGGGCGGCCTTTTCCTTTTCATGCGCACCAGGGTGCACCGCCGCAGGCTTAGGATGGAGGCCGCCCGGCAGCGCCGCCACGCCGAGATCCGCGAGCAGGCCCTAGAGCTGGGGCTCGATTCCGGCGGCGAGTCCCTGCGCCGGGTGATGGCCGCGGCCGCGGGCCGGGGGCCTGAGGTCTTCTATGGCGAAAGGACGGTCGAGAACATCGGCCAGGGCTTCAACCTTCTGGTGGAGATGGTCCGTCAGGCCCTTGGTCTCACCACCGTGGCGGTGCTGTGGACCGCGGCCGACGGCAGGGGATTCCGGCTGCGTTACCTGGCCACCAGCCGCGCCGACATCGATCCCGGCCCCTACACTGACGGCGCGGGTATCTGCGGCGGGCTGTCACAGGAGCAGACCGAGCTGGGCATGGCGCCGGTGCGCAGCAGCCGCAGGGTTCTTCCCTACTACCACTACAACGACGGCGTGGGCGCGGCCGTGGCCATGCTCATCCCCAAGGTCGGAGGGGACGACCCCGGCCGTTTCGGCATCCTCTGCGCCGACCGCGAGGCCGACGATCCCTGGGATGAAACCGAACTCGAGGTCCTGCGTCTCGCCGCCAGCCACATGGCGCGCGACATAGAAAACGGCAGGATGCTGCTTCGCATGGACCGGGAGCACGCCGGCGTGCAGCTTCTCTGCCTCGGCCTCAACCGCCTCAACCAGGGCCTTGGCCTCGACTCGGTCCTCGACGAGGCCGTGCGGGCGGTGCAGGATCTGATACCCGCTGATTTCGTGGTCATAACCCTCTTTGACGAAGGCGCCCTGGTCAACGTCCGGGCCGCGGGCCGCCGGGAGAAAAAGCTCTCCGGCCTGAAGTTCGGTGTGAACGACGGTCTGGTGGGCCAGGTTTTCCGGGAGGGGATGGTCCTTCCGGCCGGATGCCGCCTCCGCGGCAACGTCCCGGTCTTCACCCGGGGTGACGCCGTCGGCTCCGTGGCCTCGCTCATGTGCCTGCCGCTCACCGACGGCTCCGGCGAGGCGATGGGCGTGTTAACCGTAGGCGGCGGTGAGGGAATTTTCACCCCGGAACGCCGCGACATCCTCGAGCTGATCTCCACCCAGGTGGCGGTCAAGATCGAGCTCGGCCGGGCCCATGAAAAGATAAACCGCCTCGCCGCGGTCGATCCCCTCACCGGGCTCGCCAACCGCCGCACCCTGGAGCACGGTCTCGAAGTGATGCTCGAACGGGCCGCGCGGATGGAGATGGAGATGGCGGTTATCATGGCCGATATAGACTTCTTCAAACAGGTGAACGACACCTATGGCCACGCCTGCGGCGACGCGGTGCTGGCTGCGGTGGCCCGGACCCTGGAGCGGGCGGTGCGCAATGTTGATCTCGCGGCCAGATACGGCGGGGAGGAGTTCTCCCTCATCCTTGAAAACACCTCCTCCTCCGGAGCCATCCGGCTGGCCGAGCGCATCCGTGCCGCGGTCGAGGCGCTCGAGGTCGCCTGCGGCGATGAGCGGGTGCCGGTCACCATCTCGCTGGGGATCGCCATGTTCCCCGGCCACGGACGCGACCAGGAAACCCTGCTCGCCAGGGCCGACGCGGCCCTGTACGAGGCCAAGGAAAAAGGCCGCAACCGGGTGGTGCTTGCCGCCTGAATCTTTCCGGTTTATCCTTGATGGCCTCGTAAAAACGGGTCCATCATGCGCCGCAGGACGCGGCGCCGGAATTGCGCCGTTTGAAAAACGGCGTGATTCCGTGAGGAAAGCCGAAGCTATGCTTTGGCTTTCCGTCGAGTAAAAACGGCAGGATGCCGTGTTTACGAGTCCATCATTCGTTTGATGGCTTCGCAACCCCCAACCCCCCTTGAGCCGTAAGCCTTGAACCCGGAAACAAAGCGGCGCTTGCGCCTGCTTTTCTCCCTTTTCCGCCCCCGTCTCGCCGCCCTTGCCGCCGGTTTCGCCGCCCTGCTCGCGGTGGACGCCATGCAGCTTTTCATCCCCAGGGTGATAAGGGACGCGGTCGACGGGATCGCGGCCGGTAGCGCTGACGAGCAGAGCCTTTTCCGGCAGGGGCTTGTCATCGCCGCCCTGGGGTGCGGGGTCTTTGTCTGCCGCTACGGCTGGCGCAGGCTCATCCTCGGGGCCTCGCGCCAGGTCGAGCGCGATCTCAGGGCCCGTATCTTTGACGCCGTCCTCGGCCTCGACGCTCCCTTTTTCCATAAAAACCCGCCCGGCAGCATAGTGGCCCTGGCCTCGAACGACCTCAACGCCGTGCAGATGGCCTGCGGCATGGGGCTTGTCGCTCTGGTGGACGCGGTGGTCATGACCCTGGCCTGTATCGGTTTCATGCTCGCCATGCACCCGTTTCTCACCCTTATAGCAGTCGCGCCGCTGCCCTTTCTCGCCCTGGCCACCGCGCTTCTTTCGGCCCGGCTGCATCACCGCTTCGCCGCTGCCCAGAAGCGTTTCGCCGAACTCAGCGAGTTCTGCCGCCAGAGTTTCGCCGCCATCCGCCTGGTCAAGGCCGCGGGAATCGAGGCACGCCAGACCAGGGCTTTCGGCCGTATCGGCCGCAGCTACATCCGCGACAACCTCAGGCTGGCCACGGTCCAGGGCGCTCTTTTCCCTTTTTCCGGGCTGATGGGCAACCTCTGCCTGCTCCTGGTCCTGCTCGCCGGCGGCCGCCTGGTTATCGAGGGCGCGGTATCGGTGGGCGAACTGGTCGCCTTCATCTCTTACCTGTTCATGCTCACCTGGCCGATGATGGCCTTTGGCTGGGTGGCGGGGCTGTTCCAGCGGGGCATGACCTCGCTTTCCCGGATAATGAAGGTTCTCGACAGCAGGCCGGTGATGGCGGAGCCGTCAGAGCCGCTGCCCCTGCCGGCAATGGATAAAGGGGTGCGGATCGAGCTCTCCGGCCTGAACCTCGATTCCGGCCCGGGCCGGAGGCTGCTTGAGGGCATAGAGCTTTCGGCCGGGCCCGGCCTGCTCGGCATAGCCGGGCCCACCGGCGCGGGCAAGTCGCTCATCGCCGCGGTGGTCGCCCGCATCCTGCCGGTGGCGGACGGCTGCCTGTTCATCAACGGCGTCGACGCCAACCGCATTTCGCCCGCCGCCTGGCGGGGGCTTGTCGCCTTTGTGCCGCAACATTCGCTCCTCTTTGCCGACACGGTCCGGGCCAACATCGCCCTCGGCCGGCCGGATGCGGGCCTTGCGGAGATCGAGGCCGCGGCCCGCGCCGCCGCCATCCACGACGAGATCATGGCCATGCCCGCAGGCTACGAGACCGTGATCGGCGAGCGGGGCGTGTCCCTGTCCGGCGGCCAGAAACAACGGCTGGCCCTGGCCCGGGCCATTCTCTCCGACAAGCCGGTGCTGGTGATGGACGATCCGCTCTCCGCCGTGGACGCGGCCACCGAGCAGGAGATAATCGCCAACCTGCGGAAGATCTTCCGCAACCGCACCTGCATTGTCGCAAGCCACCGTTTTTCCCTTTTCGAAGAGGCGGACCGGGTGGTGGTCATCGAACGCGGCCGGGTGACCGACAGGGGCAGCCACCGCGAGCTTGCCGCAAGAAACCCCTGGTACGCCATGGTCGCGGCCCGGCAGGCCATGGATCTGAAACCGTGACGGCTTCGTGTTGCCGATAGTGGGGAAAGATGCGCGGAAACTTCGGATACTTTGAGGACGACCGGCCCGGCAGCTTCAGCGCGGGCGCTATCTGGAAAAGGATCCTAGTCCGGGTGCGGCCCTGGTGGAAAAGCGTGCTCCTCGCGGTGGTCCTGAGCCAGGTGGTGGTGGGGGCCGGGCTGGCGATTCCCTGGCTGGTCAAGGAGGCCCTGGACCGCTACATCACCGCGGCCGGGCTGGCGCCCGCGGAGCGGATCTCCGGGATTTTGCGGATAGCCGTCCTGTTCTGCGCCACGGCCGCGACCGGGTTCGCGGCCAACTTCTTCCAGGTGGTGGTGCTGGAACGCTGCGGCCAGGAGATAATGCACCGCCTGCGCCAGGACCTCTTCGCCCGGATCATATCCCTTGGCCTGCCCTTTTTCGACCGCCAGCCGGTGGGCCGCCTGGTCACCCGGCTGACCAACGACATCCAGAACATGCACGAGATGTTCACCTCGGTGATCGTCACCCTGTTCAACGACATCCTGCGCATGGCTGCGATCGTCGTCATCCTCGCGGCCATGAATCCGGTCCTGGCCGGGATCCTGCTTCTGGCCCTGCCGCCGCTTTTTGGCCTTACCGCGCTCTTCGGCCGCACCGCCCGGCGGCTTTTCCGCGACATCCGCGCCACAGTCGCGGCCCTGAACAGCTTTGTCCAGGAATGCGCGAGCGGCATGAGCGTGATCCAGATATTCGGGGCAGAGGACCGCGTCCGCAGCCGCTTCGATGAACTCAACCGGGACAACCTCGTCCGCAACCTGCGGCAGATCGCGGTGTTCGCCATGTTCATGCCGGTGATCGAGCTCTTTGCCACCGCCTCCACCGCGGTCGTCATCTGGCGCGGCGGCAGCCGGGTGCTCGAGGGGATGATGAGCATCGGCGCGCTGGCCGCCTTTCTCCACTACATCCGCCTGTTTTTCCAGCCGGTGCGGGAGATGTCGCAGAAGTACTCCATCGTCCAGTCGGCGGTGGCCTCGGCCGAGAGGATTTTCTTGCTTCTCGAAACCACGCAGCAGGAGCCGCAGGGCGGCGGCAGGGTGCCCCGGAGTCCGGCCGGGGCGGTGGAGTTCCGGGAGGTGTCCTTTGCCTACGATGGCGGCCCTGAGGTGCTGCGCGGATTTTCGCTGAAGATCGCGCCGGGCGAGACCGTGGCCATCGTCGGCCCTACCGGCAGCGGCAAGACCACGGTGATAAACCTGCTCGAGGGCTTCTACCGGCCCGGGCGCGGCGCAATCCTTGTCGACGGGGTGGCGGTGGACGAACTGGACCCTGCCTGGCTGCGCCGTTTCATCGGCCTGGTCAGCCAGGAGACCCTGATCCTCCCGGCCAGCCTGCGGGAGAACATCACCCTGGGCCGCGACATCGGCGAGGCCGCGCTTGCGCGGGTGGTGGAGCAGGCCCGGCTCGGCCCGCTTCTCTCCCGGATGGAAAAGGGCCTCGACACCGCCGTGGGCATCGGCGGCCGGGTGCTCTCGGCCGGGGAGGAGCAGCTCATCGCCCTGGCCCGGGCCCTGGCCGGCGACCCCGGCATCCTCATCCTCGACGAGGCCACCGCCAGCATAGACTCCGCCACCGAGAGCCTGATCGAGGAGGCCATTGCCACCACCCTGGCCGGCCGCACCGCCATCGTCATCGCCCACCGCCTTTCCACCGTGCGCCGCGCCGACCGCATCGTGGTGATGGAGGCGGGCAGGATAGCGGAATCGGGCAGCCATGAAGATCTTGCCGCCGCAGGCGGCCGCTACGCCGCCATGCTGGAGGGAGAACGGCTGCGGGACTGATTCAGCCGGATCTTGTCCTCAGTGGCGGACGGATGGTAAAACAGACAGGACTGAGGAACTGCGAAGGCAAAAGGCAAAAGTAAAAAGGCAAAAATATCGATGTTACGTAATGAAAGCAGACCATTAGAGCTGGGAAGGGGCCGGGAAATGAACGCCCGGGGGCGGGCGTGATGCCGCAGTATCCCGGCCTGCTCGCCGCAGGCCACTTCCTGGTCGCGGCCCTGGGACTTTTGGGAGTGCTGCTCGCGCTGGCGGGCGCGGCCGGACTTGCGCGGCCCCGGCCCTGGACGGAATCCCTCGCCGGCCGCGGCCTTATCCTCGCCGCGGTTCTGCTTGCCGCAGGTCTTTTTCTCATCGGCTGGCTGCACCTGCGCCTTTACGCCGACATCGCCCTGACCCTGCCGGACGATCTTGCCGCCTGGCTGAACCGGATGCTCGCCCGGGCGAACCAGGGCAGGAGATACGGCCTGCCGCTCTACGATCCCGCAGACCCGCCCCGTTACCTGATCCCGCCCTGGATAGAAAACGGCAAATACTATTTCTGGTTCGGTTCTTTCGTGTTTCTCTCCATGTTCTGCCGAAGGCAGGCCCCGGCCAGGCTTAAGGCCGCCCTCGCCCTGGCCTCGGGCGCGCACTTGGTTCTGCTCGCGCTCTTTTTCGATCCCTTCTCGCCGTTTCTGCCCCGCTTTATGGCCGAGATCCGCCCCTGGTTCGACCCGGCCCTGGACGCAGCCGGCCGGGCCGAGCTCTTCATGCGCCTGTATCCGCGCCAGATCTTCTACTACAACGCAAGCTACATGTGGCTGCACCCGCCGCTGCTGTTCCTATCCTACGCAGCGGTGACCGTGGTATTCATCGCCTCGCTCTTCATGTTCGCGGGCCGGAACACGGAAGCGGAAAGGCTCGCCTGCGGCCAGTCCAGGCTGGGATTTCTCCTGCTCACCATCGGCATGCTTCATGGGATACCCCTGGGCGCTCGCCGCCTGGGGGCCGAACTGGTGGTGGGATCCGAAGATCGCAAGCTCCATCATGATGTGGGCGGTGTTCGCCACCCTGCTGCACACCCGCCTCTACCTGAACCGGCCCATGATGCGCCGCCTGACCGCCGCCCTCGGGGTGCTCTGTTTCGCGGCCATGATCTTCACCTTCCTGGCCTCCTTCTTCTTCCCCGGCCAGCACACCTTCTAACAGCCTCTTGAAAAAATCATTGAGCGTAAAAAACAGGGTTCAACAGGGGCAAAGGCGCAAATGAAGACTGACGGACACAACCGCAAAGACAACAACCTCGATTTCGGCCTGGTGGCGGCCACGGCGGTCATGCTGGGGGCGATAAGCCTCTTGTGCGTCGGGGCGATGTTCTATTACCGGGCCATGAGGCTCGACCAGGCCCAGGCGGCGGCGAAACAGGCCTGGCTCCTGGCGATGAACCGGGCCGTGACCCCGCCGCTCATCGGCCTGATCCTGGTTTTGGCCCTGTGCATCCCCAAACGGCTCCTGCCGCGCGAGTGGCTCTGGCGATTGGTGGCCGTCCTTGGGGTTGGGGCCGGGCTGGTGTTCGTGGTATCAGGGTTCCGGGCCGCCCTGGTCCTGGTGCTGACGGTGTCGGTGGCGCTCCAGGCCGCGGT
>JALWTY010000073.1 GCA_026993265.1 Desulfobacterales bacterium | reverse complement strand
GTTATGCGGCGCGTCCATGCGCCGCATAACAGTCCGTTTTTCAACGGACTGTTATTGGGTTTGCCGCCCGCCTGTTTCCATGCTATTTTAAGACATTTCGCATTTCACAGCCCGTTGAAAACGAGTGCGAGCGCAGGTGGGGCAAGGAAGAATCCGGTGGAAAAGCGCGGCTACATGGAGTAACTGAGCATTTTGGGCCGGATTCTGACGCCGCATCGTCAGGCGCGGCAGTTTTTCAGGGAGGCTGCACCGACCATCCGCTATATACAATCAGGCCAGACCATGAACCAGATACACACGTTGATAAGAGCTGCTGAAAAAACCGCCCTGGCGGCCGTGCTGGCGTTGACGGCGCTCATCGCCATTCCTGCGACCGCGGCCGCCAAGCCAAGCGACACCTACAAAAGCCTCGAGAACTTCTCGAACGTCCTCAGCCTTGTCCAGAAGAACTACGTGGAAGAGGTCTCTCCCTCCCAGCTTCTCGAGGGAAGCATCAAGGGGATGCTCTCCTCCCTCGATCCCCATTCCTCATACCTGAAACCCGAGGACTTCAAGGAACTCAAACTCGAAACCAAGGGGAGCTTCACCGGCATAGGCGTGGAGATAACCATCCGCGACAACTTCCTCACCGTGGTCTCCCCCATAGAAGGCACTCCGGGTTACCGGGTCGGTCTCAAGGCCGGAGACCGAATCGTCAAGATCAACGGCAAGAGCACCAAGAACATGGGGCTGATGGAAGCGGTGCGCAAACTGCGCGGCCCCAAGGGCACCAAGGTCGAGATATCGGTCTTCCGCAAGGGCTGGAGCGAACTGAAAAAGATAACCATCACCCGCGACGTCATTCCCCTGCACAGCGTCAAGTGGAAGATGCTCGAGCCCGGTTACGCCTATATCAGGATCACCAACTTCCAGGCCAAGACCACCCGCGACTTCAAGACCGCGCTCAAGAAGATAAACTCGAAAGGACGCATCCGCGGCCTGATAATCGATCTGCGCAACAATCCCGGCGGCCTCCTCTCCCAGGCGGTGCGGATCTCCGACATCTTCATCGACGAAGGCGTGATCGTATCCACCCGCGGACGGGTGAAGGATCAGAACACCGTGTACAGGGCGAGGTCCGGCGGCACCCGCCACTCCTTCCCAATCGTGATTCTGGTCAACGAGGGCAGCGCCAGCGCTTCTGAAATCGTCGCCGGCGCTCTCCAGGATCACGGCAAGGCGATCATCATGGGCACCAAGACCTTTGGCAAGGGATCGGTGCAGACCATCATCCCCATGGCCAACGGCGCAGGTCTCAGGCTGACCACAGCCCGCTACTACACTCCCAAGGGCAGATCCATCCAGGCCAAGGGAATCACCCCGGACATCATCGTCGAGCGGATCGAAAAACCGGTCAAGAACGGCAAGAAACACGATGTGCTGCGCGAGGCCGACCTAGAAAACCACATGGAAAACGACGAGGACATCCCCAAGAAGGAAAAACGCAGCAAGACTCTCAAGGAAAGGCAGGAAGAGCAGAAAAAGGCCCTTGAGAAGAAGGAAAAGGAGATCAAAAAACTCCTCGAAAACGACAACCAGCTCAGAAGCGCCCTTATGGTGCTTAAAGGGCTGAACGTCTACCGCTACGGCAGCCCGGCGGTGTTGAGCCTGAAGAAAAAGGACAAGTAGCCGCTGCCGCGCAGCATGGAAGAATGAAAAAAGGGGAGCCCATCGGCTCCCCTTTTATTATTTTTTGCCCGTATCCCAGGCAAAAAGCCGTCATCCCCTGCCATGCCGGCGGTAAAAGTCGTTGCCGGCAAGATCGTTTATGACCACGGCAGGAAAATTCTCCACCTCGAAGCGGAACAGGGCCTCCGGCCCCGCGTCTGCAAAGGCGACCAGCTCGGCCTTCTTTATGCACCGGGAGAGGAAGGCCCCGGCGCCGCCGATGGAGGCGAGATAAATCGCGCCGTTGGCCAGCATGGCCTCGCGCACCGGTTCCGAGCGCGGTCCCTTGCCCATGGTGGCGGCCAGCCCCAGCTCGAGCAGCGCCGGGGTATAGGCGTCCATGCGGTAACTGGTGGTGGGTCCGGCCGCGCCTATCACTCGGCCCGGCGGCGCAGGAGTGGGACCGACATAGTAAAGGAGCTGACCCGCCAGATCCACCGGCAGATCCCTGCCCTGATCTATCAGCTCGCAGAGCCGGCGGTGGGTCTGGTCCCGGCCGGTGTAGATCACTCCGGAAAGCGCAACAAGGTCTCCGGCCGCGAGTTCTGCGGCAACGCCGTCCGCAAACGGCACATCGACAGGCCGCATGCTCTCCATGAAAGCTGGCGCGAGCTTGAGGTATGACATGTCAGATGACGACCTCCTTGTGACGGTGGGCGTGACACTGGATGTTTACAGCCACCGGCAGACTGGCGATATGCGAGGGATAAAGGGAGGCGTGCACGGCAAGACAGGTGTTGCTGCCGCCGAACCCCTCAACCCCGCATCCGGCCGCGTTGACCGCGGTGAGGAGCCTGGCCTCGAGCTCGGCTAGATCCTGTCTGGCGGAAGGCTCTCCCACCGGCCGCAGCAGGCTTTTCTTGGCCAGCAGCGCCGCCATCTCGAAATCGCCGCCGATGCCAACCCCGACGATCACCGGCGGACATGGGTTCGATCCCGCCCTTACCACCGTGTCGACCACAAACCTTTCGATCCCGTCCAGGCCGGACGAAGGCGGCAGCATGGAAAGCGCGCTCATGTTTTCGCTGCCGCAGCCCTTGGGAAGCATGGTTATCTTCAGCCGGTCGCCGGGAACCGGCTCGAAATGCACCACCGGCGGGGTGTTGGTCATGGTGTTCTTGCGGGTCAGGGGATCGCAGACCGACATGCGCAGGAACCCTTCCCGATATCCCTTCTCCACCCCGGCCTCGACAGCCGCGCGTATATCTCCCTCGATCCGCACCTCCATGCCCATCTCCACGAACACGGTGCAGACGCCGGTGTCCTGGCAGACCGGCAGCCGTTCCCGGCTGGCCATATCAGCGTTCACCAGCAGAAGATCGAGCACGTCGCGGGCCAGCCCGCTCTCTTCCCGGTCCCTGGCCGCGACCAGGGCGTCGAGGATATCGGGTTCAAGGTCGCATGCCGCGTCAACGGCAAGTTCCGCGACCCGGTCGCGTATTTCGTCATGGGTAATGGCGCGCATTAACAAACGGTCCCGCAGAGGTCATGAGTTGAGGCGGCGGTTGCGCAGGGCAAAGCTCTGCTGCCTGAAGTTGTGCTGGATCAGCCGCTCGCGATCGTCATCCTGGATGAGGACGAAACTCGCCGCCACCTTGTAGCTGCCCTCGTGGAGCTCACCGGCGGGCCGCGACTCCACCACCCTGCCGAGGCAATAGACAAAGGTGTAATCGGGCAGGAGGATCAGGCAGAACTCTAGCAGGGTTCCGGGTTCGATGGCGCTGTCGTTGAAAAAGGCCAGCCCGGTGCCGCTCAGGTTTACCTCGCGGAGGGCCATGTCGGCGAACGGGCCGGCCTGGCCGGCGGTCTTCTGGATAAGGTAGTTGAGCTTGCGGTCCAGCATCCTCAAAACCGTGGCCATGTCGCCATCGCGGTCGGCCAGGCGGTCGAGGGCGCCCTGGGCCCCGGCGAACATCTGCATCTCGGCCATTCCTTCCTGCCGGTAAAGGGATATGCCGCGCTCGAAATCGGCCCGGAGACGCTCGTAAAACTCGTTTCCCACCGGTTTGAAGCTGAACAGTATCTTGTCGGTGGCGCGCACCGACGAACGCTGATCGCTGCCTTTCCCGCTGGTATCGCTGTTGCTCATGGGAACACCTTCATTATCAGGGCCGCACCGTATCGTCTGCCAAACCGTCGAATGCCTTTTCCTCGCCGCCGAGCCGGAAGAAAAACTCGACCCGGCGATTTCTCGCCCGGTTGGCCGGGGTGTCGTTCGCCGCCACCGGGCTGCCGTCGGCGAACGCGGCCGCGCTCACTTTTTTGGAGGGAATTCCGAACCTGTCCTTCCAGTACTCGACCACCCCCACGGCCCGGGCCGCAGACAGGCTCCAGTTGGAGTGAAACGGCGCTCCCTTTGCCAGCGGCACATTGTCGGTATGACCACGGACCTGCACATAGACGTCATGTTTCTTGATGAACTTTCCCAGCTTGTCGAGAAACGGATAAAACCTTTTCTTTATCTCGGCCCGGCCCAGGTCAAAGACCAGCGAATCTTTCACCCGGATGGTCACCTCGGCGCCGGAATACTCCATCTCGGCCGCGCCGCTCGAGACCTCCTCCGCGATCATGTCTTCCAGCGACTGCCGCAGCCTCACCGCAATCGGCGTGGACATGAAACCGGTGGAGATGATGACGTTCCCCTCCGGGCTGCCGAAGCGGCGTTCCTCATGCTGAATGCCAAAGGCCTGCTCCATGGAGCCCGCCACCTGCTTGAACTTCTGCCTGTCCATCTCGGAGAACGAAAGGAGCAGGACGAAGAAGCACATGAGCAGGCTCATCAGGTCGGAGAACGTGGTCATCCACTTTGGCGCGCCGGCCTCGCACTTCTGTTTTTTCTCCTCCTCGGCCATTTTGCTTCTCCGGTTCCCCGCGCCCCGACCTCAATGGACGGCTTATTCCTTCGCGCCCCGTTCCTTGGGCGGCAGGTAGGTCTCGAGAAACTCCTCCATAACCCTGGGGTTGAGCCCTTTAAGAATGCCGAGAACCCCCTGGATGATGAGGTTGCGGTTACGTTCCTCCTCCTGGCTGCGCAGGGCGAGCTTGTCCGCTATCGGGAGCATGAACAGGTTGGCGATCACCGCGCCGTACAGGGTAGTGAGCAGGGCCACGGCCATGGAGGGACCGATGGCGGCCGGATCGCTCATGCTGGCGAGCATCTGCACCAGCCCCACCAGGGTGCCGATCATGCCGAAGGCGGGCGCAGCGTCGCCCATGCTCTTGAAAACGTTCTGCCCCACCTCGTGACGCTCCACCGTGAGCGAGACCTCTTTCCTGAGAATCTCCTCGATGAACTCGGCCTCGTGGCCGTCCACGCAGTACATGATCGCCTTTTTGAGAAACGGATCCTCGATGGGCTGCTGCTCGAGAACTATAAGGCCGTTCTTGCGGGCGATATTGGCCAGGTTGACTATCTCCTCTATGATGCTCCTCGGTTTTATCATCTTGGTGAAAAAGGCGTTCATCGCCACCTTGATGGAGTTGATCACGTCGCCCATGCTGAACCGGATCATGGCGGTAGCGATGGTGCCGCCTACGACGATGAGGATCGAGGGGATATTGATGAAAAGGGTGAGCGAGCCGCCGGAAAGGATGGCGGCGATGAGGATGATGCTGCCGAATGCGAGACCGATTACGGTTGCTATATCCATGTAAGCGAGCTTTCAGATGGCGGGTTTGGCAAGGGTTTTCAGTGACAGACTCGTAAAAAGGCCATTCATGCCTTTCTCGATGGCTAAGCAGAAATTTGCGGCGCCATCATCTTTTCACTCCTCCTCGTCGAGCAGTCCGGCCAGCGGCTCGCCGCTTGAGAAGGTGTGCTCCTCTCCCGGAAATGCCCCCTCTCCGACCTCCTTGATAAAACAGGATACCGCCTCTTTCATTGCAGGCGCAAGCTCTGCGTATTTTTTCACGAAACTTGGGGCAAAACGCTCGAACAGCCCCACGAGATCGTGGGTGACCAGGACCTGGCCGTCACAGTGGGCTCCCGCGCCGATGCCGATGACCGGGACACTGGTCCTTTCGCTCACGGCCCGGGCGAGCTCACCGGGAACGCACTCGAGAACCAGGGCGAAGACCCCGGCCTCTTCCAGGGCGCGGGCCTCGGCGAGGATCTTCTTGGCCGAGGCCAGATCCCGTCCCTGCACCTTGAAGCCGCCGAGGTTGCCTGCGGTCTGCGGGGTGAGGCCGATATGGCCCATGACCGGAATCCCGGCACGGACAATGGCGCGGACCGCGTCGCATACCTCCATGCCGCCCTCGAGCTTGACCGCGTCGCACCCCCCCTCCTTCATGAAACGGCCAGCGTTCACCACCGCGTCGCGCATGCCGGTCTGGTAGCTCATAAACGGCATGTCCCCCACCAGGAGCGCCCGGCTGCGGCCGCGGTTGACCGCCCGGCAGTGGTGCAGCATCTCCTCCATGGAGACCGGCACGGTGGAATCGTAGCCAAGCACCACCATGCCGAGGGAATCGCCCACCAGGATCATGTCCACCCCGCAGGCGTCCACCAGGGCGGCGAAACCGGCGTCGTAGGCGGTGAGCATGGTCAGTTTTCTTCCATCCGCCGCGGCCGCGGCGATGTCCGCCACCGTAAGCTTGCCTTTTTTACCTTTTGCTGCCGCCATAGCCAGACCTCCAGCGCGTTTCAGGAAAAAAGCCGCCTCTGCCCCTCTTCGCCCCCGTCCCGCTGCCAGGAGCGGCCGAAGTGCTCGTAGGCCGCGCGGGTTGCGACCCTGCCCCTTGGCGTGCGGGCGAGAAAGCCCTTCTGGATCAGAAAAGGTTCGTACACGTCCTCAAGGGTGTTCCTCTCCTCGCAGACCGCGGTCGCCAGGGTGTCGAGCCCCAGGGGACCGCCGTCGAAACGGTCGATGATGGTCAACAGGATGCGGCGGTCCATCTCGTCGAGTCCGTGGCGGTCCACCGCGAGCATCTCCAGGGCGCGGTCGGCCACCTTTGCGGTTATAATTCCATCGGCCTCGACCTCGGCGAAGTCGCGCACCCGCCGCAGCAGGCGGTTGGCGATCCTGGGGGTGCCGCGCGACCGGCCGGCGATCTCCCGCGCGCCCTGCTCGTCGATGCCGATGCCGAGGATGGCGGCGGAACGCTTGACAATGGCGACAAGCTCGTCGGTGGTGTAGAAATCGAGCCTGAGGACCACGCCGAACCGGTCGCGCAGCGGCGGGGTGAGAAGGCCGGTGCGTGTGGTGGCGCCCACCAGGGTGAAACGGGGCAGGCTCATCTTGACGCTTCTCGCCCCCGGCCCCTGGCCGATGACCAGGTCGAGCTGAAAATCCTCCATTGCCGGGTAGAGGATCTCCTCAACCACGTGGTTCAAGCGGTGGATCTCGTCGATGAAAAGGATATCGCCGGGCTGCAGACTGGTGAGAATGGCGGCGAGCCGGTGGACCATATCCTTTTC
>JALWTY010000072.1 GCA_026993265.1 Desulfobacterales bacterium | reverse complement strand
GACCTCAACCGGCCGGAGAATCTTCGCGCCCGGCGGCCGCCTGCTCGGTGAAGGCGACCGATACCTGAATCCGGATCTGGCCGGATTCCTGGAAGAACTGGCCCGCAGCGGAGACGATTTCTACACCGGGGACACGGCCCGCAGAATCGCCCGTGACATGCGCGAAGGCGGCGGAATGCTGACCGAAAAGGACCTGGCCGCCTACCAGGTGACGGAACGCAGGCCGCTCGCCTTCTCCTACCGGGGGATGCGGGCACTGACCAACCCGCCGCCATCGCTCGGCGGCACCCTTATCCGCGCCATTCTCGAACGGCTGGAACACGTGGAGATGACGGGCCATGCCTTTGGCGCGCCGGAACACATCCTGCCGCTGGCCCGAATTCTGAGAGAGGTGGAGGAAAAACGGCAGGAGATCATCTCCGCCTCACCGGCCTTCAACCGCGGAACCACCCATATGAGCATCCGCGACCGCGAAGGAAACATGGCGGCCATGACCTGCTCCAACGGCGAGGGCTCCGGTTATTTCATCCCCGGCTGCGGGATAATGCTCAACAACATGATGGGGGAGGAAGACCTGCATCCGGACGGTTTTCATGCCGCTGCGCCGGGAACACGTATAGGATCGATGATGGCGCCAACGGTGCTCGCCGGCGGCCGGATCGGAAACATAGTGATAGGCAGCGGCGGCTCCATGCGGATACGCAGCGCCATTCCCCAGGTCATCGTCAATATCGTGGATCTGGGCATCTCCCCGGAAAAGGCGGTACGGCTGCCGAGGATGCACTGGGACGGCAGGGCCATGCAGGTGGAGCCAGGCCTGCCCGAAGCAACCGTGTCAGAGCTGAAAAGGAATATGGAGGTCAACCTCTGGGAGGTCAGGGACGTCTACTTCGGCGGAGTCCACGCCCTGGCAAAAGACAGCGGCGGCGGAGATCCCCGGCGCAACGGCTGTTTCATGACCGCAGACGGTTCCCGCGTCAATCGGCGGCCGGCCCGATAAGCCAGGAGCGCACCGCAACCCCGCCGTCCTTGAGCCTGCCCTTGATCATCACCCGGTTGAACTTCCGGGTGAAGGGGCCGGGAAAATCGAAGTACAGCCGCCCGTTATTGCCGGCCAGACGCTTCCATCCAAGTTCGCTCAGGTATATCTCGAAATCACGGCTACGGTAACGCTGCGGCTCCATGACCGCGGCCTCGAAACGCAGCGGCGAGGAAACCGGGCCGGGATGGGGGAAATAGCTGGCCAACGGCAGATCGCGGCGGCGCACGACCGCGGCGAAATGGCCGATGGTGGACCATTCCTTGCCAAGGATCGGCTCCCTCGGGATCATGAAGCGGCCGGTGGCCGAGCTGACGCTGCCGGGGTCCTGGGTCAGAACCGCGTCAAACCCCGCACCCGCCGCCACCTTGAGGACGACGTCGTTGTAAACGCCGTAGGGAATGGCGTAGAAACGGGGGAAAAATCCGAGACGTTCCCTGATAATCCTGCGGCTTGCGGAGAGATCGGCGGCAATCCACTGCCGGTATTCGTTGCGGGAGAGACCGTCCGGCGGCTCGGTCAGCCGGGCGTGGGCATAGCCGTGACTGCCTATCTCCACCCCGGCCGCGGCCATTTCCCTGATCTCGCTCCAGCTCATGAAATCGCCATATCCCCCCTCAACCGCCTTGACGTAGACGAAGATGGAAAAGGGGAAGGAAAACTCCCTCAGCACCGGCCAGGCCACCCGATAGACCGAACGGTAGGCGTCGTCAATGGTTATGACCACCGCCTTTTCCGGCACCTCCCTGCCGGCCGCGAGGGCGTCAACCACCCGGGAAAGGGGAACGACCCGGTAACCGTTGCCGACAAGCCAGGCCATCTGCTCCCGGAAACGCTCCAGGCTGACCGAGGTGGACGGGTAACGGCTGTCTGCGAAGCGGTGATAGATCAGCACGGTCACGTTGCCGTCCGCGCCGGCGGCGCGGCAGGGAACAGGAGGAGCGAGCGCATACAGGCAGCACGCAAGGCACAACCACGCAAGCCGCGAAAGGACATGATTCATCACGAGGAACTCCTGCCTGAAACCTCTTTCCCACCGATCATGGCGGCGAGGAAACGGTCGTAACGGCGCAGGTCGTTGTGCCTGATTATGTTCTTTATCTCCCAGACGTACTCGTCCCGCCGCTCCGAGTAGTAACGCAGCCCATCGGCCAGTTTCATGGGGTTGAAGGTCTTGCGGCGCAGGTTCCTGAAATTACGGTATGCCGGCAGCCGGTTGATCATGGAGAGATATGCGCGCAGCGAATCGAGGATGGAATCGTATCTTGCCACCTTGTGGTTCTTGCCATCGTCGCGGCCGCTCGGCACTATGCCGTTCATTCCCCAGGTCCAGATGCCGAAGAGGTTGTTACCCTCGCGGGCGAACCTGGACATCCCCCAGGACGACTCCATGGCTGCCTGGGCAAGGACTATGCTTGGCGGCACATAGTTGACCCGGTTTAGGAGTTCGGACGCCAGCGGCGTGCGGTACTTGCGGCTCAGCCGGAGGACGAACTCGATCTCGTCCCTGGCCAGGCGACGGCCCCAGACGGCGAAGTCCTTGACGCTGAAGACCACGGAATGACGGTTGTCGCCGAAATTGGCAAGAATCTGCTCGAGCCTCGTCCGCTCCCTCCTGATCTCGTCCAGGGCCACCATGACCGAGGGCAAAAGTGCGTGGAAGAAAAGTTTCTTGCGGGTGGCGATGTCCAGCCGCTTGAAATCGGAAGGGAAATTCTGGAGCACCACCGCCGGCAGCCTTTCCCGTCCTTCAAGCTCCATCAGCCCCAGCGCATCGAGCCGCTCCTTCAGCTCCGCCGAAGAGACCGTGGCGATGACCATCGGCCCCTCGCCGGGCTCCGGCCGCGGACCAGGGGGGGCCGGCCGTTTCACCAGAAGGAAAAAGGATATGAAGAAACAGGCCAGCACCGTGGCGCAGAACGCCGCCTCAACCACACTGAAATCAAATCTCCTGCGGCCGAAGCTGGCCTCGCGGATGGCGCAAGCGTCTTTGTCCCGGGCGCGCCCGGCAATATCATTAGACATGGATGTATTTCCAGTTTTTTTTAATTGGGAATTTCCGATCAGGCCGGAAAAATCGTCGCCATAATAGCAGTATTCGCACAAATTAACAATTTACAGGTGTGTCAGACTTTTTGTGGAAGCGCAAAACCCGACCGGTTATTATGCCCTTGGGCCCGGTCCCCGGGCGACGCGACGCCACGCGACATTGCCGCCGCATGCCCGGCGGCCCGACGTAACAGCCCGTTGAAAAACGCAACGAGCAGTAGGTTCTCAACGGGCTGGCAAACGGCCACAGCCAACCATTTCGATCGAGGACGCCATGAAAAAACTTGCAATACTTTTGTGCGCTGTCATGTGCATGACCACGGTCTCCGCCATGGCCGCGGAGACCGTGGTCATGGAAACGAGCCTTGGCACCATCACCATAGAACTGTATCCGGACAAGGCTCCGGAAACGGTGAAAAACTTCCTCTCCTATGTGGACGAAGGCTTCTACGACGGCACCATATTCCACCGGGTCATCCCCGGTTTCGTCATCCAGGGCGGCGGCTTTGCTCCGGGGATGAAGAAAAAGGCCACCCACCCGCCGATAAGGAACGAGGCGGCAAACGGCCTCAGGAACCTAAGGGGCACCCTCTCCATGGCCAGGACCGGCATCGTTGACAGCGCCACCAGCCAGTTCTTCATCAACCTGCGCGACAACGCCGCCCTTGACCACCGCGGCAACAGCCCGGCCGCCTTCGGCTACGCGGTCTTCGGCCGGGTGACAAACGGCATTGACGTTGTCGACCGCATAGCGGCCGTGCCCACCGGCAGGATGGGATACTACCGCGACGTCCCCCGCAGGGACGTTATGATCATCCGCGCATACCGCAAAAAACAGAACAGGGAGAATTGACGTATGAGCACGGAAAGGAGCGGATGGAAGACAAACATCGGTTTTCTGCTCGCGGCCATCGGCTCGGCCATCGGCCTAGGCAATGTCTGGCGGTTCAGCTACATGTCCTTCCAGTACGGCGGTGGCGCCTTCCTGGTTCCCTATCTTGTGGCGCTGGGGGTGGCAGGACTGCCGATAATGATTCTGGAATACGGTATCGGCCACCGGCAGAAAGGCTCGGCCCCCTTGAGCCTCGCGCGCATAGACAGCCGCTTCGAATGGCTCGGCTGGTGGATGCCGGTGGTGGCCATGCTGGGGATCATGCTCTACTACTCGGTCGTCATCGGCTGGTGTGTGAACTACTTCTGCTACTCCTTTTCGCTCGCCTGGGGAAACGATCCCCAGGCCTTCTTCTTCAAGAATTTCCTTGAGCTGTCCGACTCGGCCGTGCACCTGGGCGGGCTCAGGATTCCCATCGTCTTCTCAACCCTGCTGGTATGGGTTCTCTGCTGGGCGGTGTGCTACCGCGACATAAGCCACGGAATCGAGAAGGCCAGCATGGTCTTCATGCCCGTCCTGTTTCTCCTCACCATCATAATGGTCGCCTGGAGCGCAAGCCTGGACGGCGCGGGCGCGGCAATCGCCAACCACTACCTGCACGCCGACTGGTCCAAGATAAACCTGTTCACCGCCGATCCGGAAAAGGCCAGGGCCGCGGCCGAGGTGTGGACCGCGGCGTTCGGCCAGATATTCTTCACCCTGTCGCTCGGCTTCGGCATAATGATCACCTATGCCAGCTACCTGCCGGAAAACACGGACATCACCAAAAACGCCCTGGTGACCAGCGTGGTCAACTGCCTTTACTCCTTCATCGCCGGGTTCGCGGTCTTCGGAATCGTCGGCTTCATGGCCAAGACCCAGGGCACAGCCTTTGAGGAAGTTATAAAGAGCGGGCCGCAACTCGCCTTTGTCGTCTATCCCAAGGCCATTTCCCTGCTGCCGGGAATGAACACCGCCTTTGGGATAATCTTTTTCCTGATGCTCATCCTCGCCGGGCTCACCTCGGGCGTCTCGCTCATAGAGGCGTTCGCATGTTCGGTGACCGACAAGTTCGCCTGGTCGAGGCAGAAGGTGGTCAGCGTCGTCTGCTGCGCCGGTTTTCTCGGCAGCCTGGTGTTCACCAGCCGCGCCGGCCTGTACCTGCTCGACATAGCCGACCACTTCATCACCAATTACGGCCTGGTGCTCGGCGGCGCGCTCGAGTGCCTCATAGTCGGCTGGGTATTCCGCGCATCCGTGTTGCGGGAACACATAAGCGCCCAGGGAACCAGACTGCCCGCAGCCTGGGACATCTTCATCCGCTACACCACTCCGGCGATCCTCGCCTATCTCCTCTTTCTCACCGTCAAGGCCGATCTCAGCAAGAACTACGGCGGATATCCCACCGATCAGCTGCTCATCTTCGGCGGCGGCTGGATGATAATCTGCCTTATGCTTGCCCTGGCCCTGGCGTTCGGCCCGTGGAAGGCGGACAAGCTCGCGCGGCGGCATGAGCCGGGAGAGGACGAACTGCTCGTATGAACAGGACCGGGAACGGCTGTTGAGTCATTCCGCGCCATGAACAAAAGACGCATCTTCGCATCAGCCGCGCTCTTTATCCTGCTGGCGTCGGTTGCGGCATTCATGGCCGCGCCCGGGCTTCTGAGGCTCGAAAACGTGCGGCAGCGCCTGGCTACGGAGCTGTCGCGGGCAACAGGCGCGGACATAGACTTCTCCCGGGTGGATTTCGTCTGGTTCCCGGTTCCCCGCTTCAGGATCAGCCAGGTCGACATCCGTTCGGCCGGAACCGTTATCTACATTCCGGAGATAATCGCCCACCCCGACCTCGACTTCATCGCCGGCAGAAAGAACCTGCTGCGCAGGCTCGAAGTCATCCGGCCCCGCGTCAGCGTCGGTACGGCGGCGGAAACCGGCGGCGACACCGCCTTTCCCGCCCTGCCCGCGGCAACCACAATCGTGCGCCGCGCCACACTGGAGATCCCGCGGATAAAGGGGTGGACGGCAGCGGCCATACGGTTCACCGGCCTGAACATGGAGATCAGCGAAAGGGGCACATCCCTGGCGCTGAAGCTTCGCGGCAAGGGCGGGGTGGGCCGATCCATCCGCCTTTCCCTGTTTCTTGACCGGAAAAGAAAAAAATTCAGCGGCAACTTCAATGCGGAAAAACTCGACCCCGCCCTGCTCGCGCCCGCGGCCCTGGAGGGCAGGATAAAACTGCTCAAGGCGCCGGTGGATCTGAACGGCAGTTTCGAAGGCGGCGCCGACGCGCTGGATATCAACGTGACCGGCGTATTTCCCTGCTTCCGCTACAGGAGTGAAAACGGCGCCGGCGTGACGGTGGAATGCGGCACAACCGCGTTCAGCATCCATCACGACAGCCGGGAGAGCCGCATCGACATCAAACGGCTCGACCTGTCCCGCCCCGCCATGTCGATCCATGGAAGCATCATAAGGTTCACCGGTGATAACAGCCCGTTGAAAAACGCAGCGAGCGCAGTAGGTTTTCAACGGGCTGATAAACAGACGCGCTGGCGCATAGACCTTGCCGGCACCGGCATGGATCTTGGCGCGGTAAGAAAGGACATACTGACCCTGTGGCCGGACAACCACGTGGTCAAGACCGTCTGCGAGATCGTATCCGGCGGCCGGGCGGCGGAAGGAAGTTTTTTCTTCGAAGGGCCGCCCGCCCGTCTCGCCCACCTGGAAGACATGCGGATAGGGGCCAGGGTGACGGGCGCCGATATCCATCCCCCGCACACCCAGCTGTTTCTCACCGGGGTCACCGGGACGATAAGAATCGAAAACGGCTATCTCAGCGGCAGTGAACTTACGGCAAACCTCGGCAACAGCAGAGGAACGGACGGCGCCCTGCGCATGGATCTGCTCCACCGCGACCGCGCCTTTGCCCTCGACCTCGCCATAAACGCAGATCTGGCCGGCCTGCCCACGGTGCTCGACGGCCTGGTGGCCAGCAAGACGTTCAGAAACGAGCTCGCCAGGTTCAAACAGGTATCCGGCAACGGCAGCGCCCGCCTGAGGATAAGCGGCGCCCTTCCCCATCCCCTGGTCCGGGTTTCCGTAAAGGACATTGACGCCAGGGCAGTGTACGGACGTCTGCCCTGGCCGGTGCGGCTGCGCGGCGGCCAGGGC
>JALWTY010000071.1 GCA_026993265.1 Desulfobacterales bacterium | reverse complement strand
CCTCGTCGCCGGCGAGGTATATCCGCCGGGAGAGCCCACGCAGCCGGTGGGTGAGGACCCGGCCGTCCTCGAGCTCCTGGCGGATGAGGAGGAAGGAGCCGCCGTCCCGGGCTAGAAGGGGCGGCTCGTCCCTTTTCCTCTCGTGGAACCTCCGCCACTCGGCAAGCCGCCTGCGCACCGGCTGCCAGATCCGCCTCTGCCGCTGCCGGTCGCCCCGGTAGCCCAGGACCGGAAGCGAGAGCCTGCGGGCGATGCCGCGGCCGAACAGGGAGGCGTAGGCGGGGTGGGCGGTCAGGGCCCTGATCCCGTGGGCGGCCGGATCGCGGGCCACCGGCGAGCCCCGGCCAAGAAAGAACCAGGCCGAATCGAGCGGGTCGTAGGGCAGGGCCAGGTCGATGACCGCCAGGGTCTCGGCCGCCTCTTCGGCGGTGGAGCCGGGAAAACCGCAGATGAGGTTGCCGGAGAGCCGCACCCCGCAGGCCGCGGCCGTCTTCATCATCGCCAGGTTGGCGAGCACGCTCTCGCCCTTGCCCATTTTCTCCAGGAGGGAGTCGCTGAAGGCCTCGATCCCCACCTGGACCTCGCGCAGCCCGCCGCGGGCGTAACGGGCCAGCTCCCGCCTCTGCCCGGCCCGGAGCTCGGCGAAAAAGGAAAGATCGCGGCCACAGGCCGCGGTCAGGTCGAAGAAACGGCCGGCCTCGTCCGGGGGAAGGACGTTGTCGGTGAAGAAGAAGTCGAGCACCCCGCGGCCGGCCTCGCGTTCCACCAGGGAGAAAACCCGTTCCGCGGAAAGACGGCGGTATCCCCGCCACTGGAGGTTCAGGTTGCAAAACCGGCAGCGGTTCCACCAGCAGCCGCGGGAAAACTCCACCGGCACCCCGGGCACGAAGGCCGCACCCGGAAAAAAAGAGGCCGTCTGGGCGAAGTAGTCGCCGTAGTCGGGATCGGCGAGCTCGTCCGCCGGCAGTTGGGCCTGGCCGCTGATCACCGCTTCCGGCTCCTCCCCCCGGACCAGGGCGGCGCAGAGGCGCAACAGGCCGGGCTCACCCTCGCCGCAGACCACGTGGTCCACCGTGCCGGGGAAGAGGCGGAGCAGGGCCGCGGCCCCCTCGGGGGAGAACTGGCTGCCGCCGAAGACGATCCGGGCCGCGGGGAAACGTTCCTTTATCGCCCCGGCCGCGGCCAGGGAGGAGGACAACTGGAAGAAACAGAGCGAAAAACCGATGAGATCGAAGGCGGACCAGTCGACCGCCCCGGCCAGCTCGGCGAGCCCGCGGCCCAACGCCTGCCGCATCCCGGCGAAGTCCGGGCCCCGGCCCATCCGCCGGGAAAAAAGCCGCGCCGCCGCCTCCTCCCGCTCCGGGAAGACAAAGGGCGCGTACAGGGCCTCGCCGCTCCAGCCGTCGAGGCAGACGGCCCGGTAGGCGGCAGGACCGATCGCGGCCGCGGCCGCGAGATACGGGTGCAGACAGGCCACCTCCGCGCCCCGGCCGGCCAGAAACCCCTTGAGCACCCCGAGCTGGATCGAGGGCCGGTCGAACAGGGCCCAGGGCATGGACACCAGGGCCACGCGCAGCCCCTTCAGTTCCGCGCAAGGACTCTCACTGCCTGACAATCTCGGTTCCTTCCGGCGGGGTGAACGAAAACAGGGCGCCGTCAACCGGGACGTTGGCGCGGACCCTGCTCAGGGTTATCTCGGTGACGCTGCCGAAATGGTCGAGAAGCGCAAGCTTTCTGACGAGGAAATCGGCCCCGAGCCAGAGATCGATCCGTTTCACCTGCGGATGGGGTTTTTTCGGAACCAGCCGCAGGGCGTAGGGGAAACGGGAGTCCTCCACCGGGTTGGCCGTGATGGTGAAGTCGTCCGCGATCCGGCCGCGGCCCATGAGGAACGAGGTGGTGATGTCGTTTTTCAGGTAGTCCGCGGCCTTGCTCTCCACCATCTGGCGGGAGGCGGCAAAGTACATGAGGATCTCGTCCTTGCGGCAGATGATGACCTGGGTCTCGGGCCGCTCGTAGTCCCAGCGGATGCGTCCCGGCTTGGCGATGACCAGGCGGCCTGAACCCTCGCGGCTGCGGCTCGAGTTCCTCAGGCTGGTCTTCTGGGTAAAATCCGCGCTCAGGGTGGTGGTGGCGTCATAGACCTGCTGGAGCCGGGCCGCGATCTCCTCCGGGATGAGGGCCGGGGAGGAAGCGGCGGGAAAAAGGCAGAAGGCGGCGGCAAGCAAGAACGCCGGTATCCGGGGCATAGGCATGGTTCATGTCCTCTCGAGCTTGATCTCGCGGCCGAAGATCATCCGGGCGATCCCGGCCGCGGCCGGGGTGATGTCCGACACATGGTAACGGGAGGGGCGGCCGCGGGCAAGGGAAGCGGCGAGCCCGGGGTGATCTTCCAGGTGACTGCGGATCCTTGCCGCCACCTCCACGGACGAGTCTATCACCCGCACCCTCTTCCCTGCCCGGGGCCGGATCTCGGCCGCAAGCAGGGGGTAATGGGTGCAGCCGAGGACCAGGGTGTCGATCCGGCGCCGCTTCAGCGGGGCCAGGTAACGCCTTAGGATCATCCTCGTCTCCCGCCGCTTTAGCCAGCCCTCCTCCACCAGGGGCACGAGCAGGGGGCAGGCCGCGCCGTACACCCTGGCATCCGGCCGCAGGGCGCGGATCTTGTCCTCGTACACCCGGCTGGCGATGGTGGCGCGGGTGCCGATGACCCCGATCCGGCCGGAACGCGAAACCGCGGCGGCCCGGGCCACGGCCGGCTCGATCACCTCGAACACCGGCACGTCGAACTCCCGCCGGACCGCGTCGGCGGCCACGCTCGCGGCCGAGTTGCAGGCGATGACCAGGATCCGCGCCCCCTGTTCGAGAAGGAACCGGCTGTTCTCCAGGGCGTAGCGGGTGATGGTCTCCGGGCTCTTGGAGCCATAAGGCGTGCGGGCGAGGTCGCCGAAATAGACGATGCCGCATCCGGGCAGGGCCTCCTCGATGGCCCTGGCCACGGTCATCCCGCCCACGCCTGAGTCGAAAACACCGATCATGGATGAACCTGTTTCATCAGGACGGTCTCGCAACACAAGCAGAAAAGATGGATTCGTAAAAACGGCAGGATGCCGTTTCTGCGAACCCAACAGAAAAAGACAACCCTAAACCGTAAACCGGCAGGCGTAAACCGTAAAACTTGTTTTTTGCCCTTCTCTTGTCTAAGATTTTTTCCCTTATCTTCCCCCGAGAACAAATCTTCAAGGCAGGAGAGACAACCATGCAAATAACCCTGCTCGACTACGGCGCGGGCAATGTCAGGAGCGTGAGGAACGCGATCGCCGCGGCCGGTTTCGAGGTCGCCGAGGTGAGAGGGCCGGAGGACATCGCCAACGCGGAGGTCCTGGTGTTCCCCGGGGTGGGCAGCTTTGGCAGCGCCATCCACACCCTTGAGGACAAGGGATTCTTCGAGCCGTTGAAAAGGTATCTCGAGGAAGACCGGCCCTTCCTCGGCATCTGTCTCGGGCTTCAGACCCTGTTCGAGGGCAGCGACGAGTCCCTCGGGGTCGCCGGGCTGGGGGTCATCCCCGGCCGGGTGGAGCGGTTCGACGATTCCCGCCTGTCCGTGCCCCACATCGGCTGGAACGGGGTCTGCCTGCGGCAGGAATCGCCCCTGTTCAACGGTTACGGCGGGGAAAAACTCTACTTCGTCCACTCGTTCGCGGCCCGGCCCACCCCGGAAAACCGCGACTGGGTCCTGACCACCACCACCTACGACGGCGAGTTCATCAGCAGCGTGCAGAAAGGAAACGTCTGCGCCACCCAGTTCCACCCGGAGAAAAGCGGCCAGGCCGGGCAGAGGATACTCGAAAACTTTCTCTCCCGGGCCCGGGCCCAGGCCGACGTCAGCCTGGCCGGTCCCGGCTGCCGCACCCGGCTCGCCAAGCGGATCATCGCCTGCCTCGACGTGCGTTCCAACGACGCAGGCGACCTGGTGGTGACCAAGGGCGACCAGTACGACGTGCGCGAGGGCGGCGAGGTCAGGAACCTGGGCAAGCCGGTCGAGCTGGCCGGCCGCTACTACGATGAGGGCGCGGACGAGATAACCTTTCTCAACATCACCGCCTTCCGTGATTTTCCTCTCGAGGACCAGCCCATGCTCGAGGTCCTGCGCCGCTGCTCGGAAAAGATATTCGTGCCCCTCACCATTGGCGGCGGCATCCGCGAGTTCACCGATTCGAACGGCAGACACTACTCGGCCATCGACGTGGCCGGGGAATACTTCCGTTCCGGCGCGGACAAGGTCTCCATCGGCAGCGACGCGGTCCTGGTGGTGGAGGAGTTCCTCGCCTCGGGCCGGGCCTCGGGAAAGAGCTCCATCGAACAGATCGCCAAGGTCTACGGCAACCAGGCGGTGGTGATCTCGGTGGACCCCAGGAGGGTGTACGTGAACAGCCCGAAGGACACGGACCACGCGGTGATCGAAACCGCCGCGCCCGGCCCGAACGGAGAGAGGTTCTGCTGGTACCAGTGCACCGTGCGCGGCGGCCGCGAGGGCCGCGACGTGGACGCGGTCCAGCTCGCCACCGTGTGCGAGAAACTGGGCGCGGGCGAGATCCTCCTGAACTGCATCGACCGCGACGGCACCAACGCCGGTTTCGACCTCGAGCTCATCAGGATGGTCAAGGAGCGGGTCAAGATCCCGGTCATCGCCTCCAGCGGCGCCGGGTGCGTCGAGCATTTCAGCGAGGTCTTCCGGGAGACCGGCGCGGACGCGGCCCTGGCCGCGGGCATCTTTCACCGCCGCGAGGTCCCCATCCAGGCGGTGAAAGACCACCTGCGCGAAAGCGGAATAGAGGTGCGCTGACCGCCCCACGGCCCTGCCCCCGGGTTTGACAAGCCCGAGGAGAGGGCTATATCATGATGGGGTGTCACGCATCATTATCCGTGCGCAGGGCCGCCCTTCTCCGGGGTCCCGCCGATTTTCTTATCCCGGGTGTCTTGTATGAAAAAAATACTGCTGGTTGAGGACGAAGCCGATCAGCTCGACATCCTGGCCGCGAGCCTGCGCTGCGACGAGATAAGCGCGGAGATCCTCACCGCCGCCTCCGGCGAGGAGGCCCTCGGCATCATCCGCAACGGCGCTGTCGATCTCCTGGTCACCGACATCCACATGCCGGGGATTAGCGGCATGGACCTCATCCTCGAGGCCACCCGTCTCGCCCCTTCCCTCTCCTTCATCGTCATCACCGCCTTTCCCACCGCCGAGCTCGAACGCGACGCCATGCTCAAAGGCTGCCTGAACTTCCTCGAAAAACCCTACGACGTTGACGAGCTCAGGCAAGCGGTGGCCGCGGCCCTGGCCGACGACCGGGGCTTCACCGGCACCCTGCGCGGCATCGAGCTGGCCGACATGATCCAGCTCCACTGCCTCTCCTGCAACACCGCGGCCCTGAAGGTGGACTGCGACGGCGAGACCGGGATGATATTCTTCGACAACGGCGAGATCGTCCACGCCATGCTCGGCGAGCTTTCCGGCGAGGAGGCCTTCTTCCGCATCATGTCCTTTCCCGGCGGCAGCATCGAGAGCCGCAAGAACGTGAAATCCCCGGCCCGGACGATCACCGCGAGCCACGTGGCCCTGATCCTCGAGGCCAGCCGCCGGATGGACGAGATGAAGAGCCGCGAGGAGACGGAACCGGGCGCTGCAGTGTTCAGGGAGCTTGCCAAGGTGGATGGATACCGCGGCGGCGCGATCATGGGACCGGACAGCGGCATGACCACTGACGGGAACGCCAAAAGCGCAATAGACTTCGGCAAGGCCGGGCCTGTGGTCCGCGAGATCTTTTTCGAAGCCGCAAAGGTGACAAAAGCCATAGGCATGCAGGGCTGCGAAGCCACAGTGCTGGAATGCGCCGAAGGCACGGTGATCAGCCGGGCCGCAGGGGAAAACGGCGAGCTGTTGCTGGTCGCCATTCTCGCGCCGGGCAGCAACCCGAGCCTGATGCAGCTCAAGATGGCGCACCTTGCACCAGGGGTCAGGCTGATGGCCGAAAGGGAAACCGGCAGCCATCAACAGGAATGAAAAATCTTGCAACCGCGCCGCTGTCGGTGCGAGAATTTCTTGAACAGCCGGCCTTTCAGCCGCACATCAACCAGCAACCAGGAACAACAAAATGGCCGCAAACCTTCGCGAACGGCTCGACAGCATCGAGGACCTGCCCACGGTGCCCCACACCATGCAGCAGGTGCTTTCCGAACTCGACTCCATCTCCGCCTCGGCCGCGACCCTGCAGAAGATAATCGAGCAGGACCCGGCCATCACCGCCAAGATCCTGAAACTGGCCAACTCGCCCTACTACGGCACGGTGGTGGACATCTCCAACGTGGGCCGGGCCATGGTGACCATGGGGTTCGACGAGGTCAAGAACGTGGTCATCGGCATCTCGCTCGCAGGGGTTTTCTGCGACGACCTCGGCTTCGACGAGTTCCAGGCCGCCGACCTCTGGCTCCACTCCATCGGCGTGGCCACCGCGGCCCGCCACATCGCCGAGACCTGCGGCGGCCTCGACCCGGACGACCTCTTCACCGCCGGCATGCTCCACGACCTGGGAAGGCTGCTTGCCTGCGTCTACTTCAAGGACGAGGTCGGAGAAGTGCTGAAGGAAAAAAAGGACAGCGGCTGCACCCTGCTCGAGGCGGAAAAGAAGACCGGCCTCGAACACGCCGAGATCGGCGCCTACCTCGCCCGGCGCTGGGATCTCAGCGATTTCCTCTTCAACGTCATCAGGTACCACCACGACCATCACGCGGCCGGGGAGTACGAAAAGGCCGCAGCCGCGATCTTCCTGGCCGACGCCATGGCAAAAAGCCTCAAGATAGGCTGGAGCGGCCTCGACGGCCAGGAGAGGATCGTCATCCCCAAGTCCCTCGGCCTGACAAACGACCAGGCCAAGGCCATCGCCCTGAAACTGAAGGACGAACGGACCAAGATCATCGACGGCTGGGGGATGATAATAAGCTGATGAAATAGGGGCTTAGGGATTTAGCAACTGTGTTTAAAGTCAAGCGATTTTTTACGCATAATTTGCCTGCCAGTACACACCATCTCGGAGCATGGCATTGACGATAGTCAACAGTTTTCGCATGCATGCCGTAAGCGCG
>JALWTY010000070.1 GCA_026993265.1 Desulfobacterales bacterium | reverse complement strand
GAGGTAGGAGATGTCCACCCCGCCGAGCCCGGCCCAGGCCAGGGCCCCTTCCTTGAGCAGGTTCTGATAGATCAGATTGTTGACCGGCACGGTGATGGACTGCACCACCACCACCGCGATCCCCAGGCCTAAGGCGGTGCTCACCTTCTTGGACACCGCCAGAAAGGTACACATCCCCAGGAAGAAGGACAGCGCCAGGTTCTCGATAAAAATGGCCTTGATGAACAGGCTCAGATAATGTTCCAGCATGGCCTACTCCTTCTCCACCTGTTCCGGCTTCCAGGTCCGCAGGGCCCAGATGATACAGCCGATGAGGAAAAAGGCGCTCGGCGAGAGCAGCATCAGGCCGTTGCCCTGATACCAGCCGCCCTCGGTGACCAGGGGCAGGACCTGATGCCCGAAGAGCTTGCCGCTGCCCAACAGTTCACGGAAAAAACTCACCGTAATCAAAATGATGGAGTACCCCAGGCCGTTGCCCAGGCCGTCCAGAAAGCTGTGCCAGACACCGTTCTTCATGGCAAAGCCCTCGGCCCGGCCCATGACGATGCAGTTGGTGATGATCAGCCCCACATACACGGAGAGCTGTTTGCTGATCTCGTAGGCGTAGGCGCGCATGACCTGATCGGCGACAATGACCAGGGAAGCGATAATCACCATCTGGACGATGATGCGGATACTGTTGGGGATATGGTTGCGGATCAGGCTCACCGCGGCGTTGGACAGGGCCACCACCGCGGTCACCGCCAGCGACATGACACAGGCGGTCTCCATCTTGGTGGTCACCGCCAGGGCCGAGCAAAGGCCCAGGATCTGCAGGGCCACTGGGTTATTGTTGAACAGAGGGTTGAGCAATACCTCTTTTGCCTTGCTCATATCTCACCTCCATGTTCACGAAAATACTTCAAAAACGGCCCATACCCATCTTCACCGAGCCAGTAGAGCAGGAGATTTTGCACCCCGCGGCTGGTCATGCTCGCCCCGGAGAGGGCGTCCACCTCGTGACCGGCGCCGGGACTGTTGGGCGGCACCCCGCCCTTGACCAGGCGGATATTGGGCTGCCAGTTGTCGTCGTACACGGTCTTGCCCGGCCACTTGGCCTTCCAGCGCGGGTTGTCCACCTCGCCGCCGAGCCCCGGAGTCTCGCCCTGGGAATAGAAGGCCAGACCCTTGACGGTGCGGGTGTCGGCGGCCAGGGCCAGGAAGCCGTACAGGGTGGAGTACAGGCCCTTGCCGTGAATCCGCAGCACGATCTGACTCACCCGGCCGCCTTCGCGCACGAGATAGACCAGGGCGTAGCGCGAGCGGGTGCGGATCCGGGCCAGGTCCTTGCCCGCCGGGATCCGGTAGATGGTGGCCGGGTCCTTGGCCGCCGCCTCCGGGTCGTAAGCGGCCGGATCGATCTCGGCCCGCTTGCCGGTGGCCAGGTCGATGACCACCGGCGTGATCTTCTTGTAGGCCGCCTCGATGGCGGCGTGATCCACCTTGCCCGCCGCCGGGATCAGACCGGCGACCCGCAACAGGTTGGTACGGATATCCATCTCCTGGTTCATCACCTGCCGGGGCTTCATGGTCACCGCGGCGGCGGAGACCAGCACCGAGCACACCACGCAGAGCAGAAAGGCCACAAGCAGGGTATGGGCCGCGCTGTCCTTAGCCATGACGACGGCGCCTCCTCTTGATGGTCCGCTGGACAATGAGATAATCGATGAGCGGCGCAAAACAGTTGCCGAACAG
>JALWTY010000069.1 GCA_026993265.1 Desulfobacterales bacterium | reverse complement strand
GTGATCAAGAGAGACGGCAAGATCGTCCGTCAGCGCTATCGGCGCGGTGAAAAAACAGGAGATATCGAGGTCATCGGCGAGACCACCCAAACCGGCACCACCATCACCTTTCTGCCGGACAAGGAGATCTTTACCGAGACCACCGAGTTCAAATACGATATCAACCGCGACCGGTTGAAAGAACGCGCCTATCTCAAAAAAACCGTCAAGATCCTGCTCAAGGACGAACGCAGCGGCGCCGAGGACGAATTCCATTTCAAGGGCGGAATCCTCTCCTATGTGGAATACCTCAACCGCAAGCGTGATGTGGTCCATCCCGAGCCCATTCTCCTGACCGGTGAAAAGGATAACGTCCAGGTGGAGGTCTGTTTCCAGTACTTTGACGGCTATTCCGAACGCCTGTTTTCGTTTGTCAACAATATCAACACCAAGGAAGGCGGCACCCATGTCGCCGGTTTTCGCGGCGCCCTGACCAAGTGCATCAACCGCTACGCCAGTGACGATGTCGTGCCCAAGAACCTCAAGGCCAAGCTCGGCGGCGACGATGTCCGCGAGGGGATCACCTGCGTGGTCTCGGTGCGGGTGCCCAACCCGCAGTTCGAGGGCCAGACCAAGACCAAACTGGGCAATTCCGAGGTCAAGTCCATTGTAGAATCCATCTGCAACGAACAGTTGACCAGCTATCTCGAGCAGCATCCCCAGGAGGCCAAGCGGATTCTCGCCAAGGCGGTGGACGCCCTGCGCGCCCGCGAGGCCGCCCGCAAGGCCAAGGAACTTTCCCGCAAGAAGGGATCGAGCGTGGACCTGCTCATGGCCGGCAAACTGGCCGAATGTCAGATCAAGGACCCGGCCCGGCGCGAGCTCTTCATCGTCGAGGGTGATTCCGCCGGCGGCAGCGCCAAGCAGGGCCGGGATCGGTCGTGCCAGGCGATCTTGCCCCTGCGCGGCAAGATCATGAACGTGGAAAAGGCGCGTTTCGACCGGATCCTGAGCAGCGAGGAGATCAAACAGATCATCGCCGCCCTGGGGACCGGGATCGGCAAGGATGAATTCGATCTTGAAAAACTGCGCTACCACAAGATCATCATCATGACCGATGCCGACGTGGACGGCGCCCATATCCGCACCCTGTTGCTGACCTTCTTCTACCGTCAGATGCTGCCCCTGATCGAGGCCGGTCACGTCTATATCGGCCAGCCGCCGCTCTACCGCCTGGGCCGCGGCAAGAAGGAGCAGTTCTTCACCGATGACGAGGCCTTGAACCGCCATCTCTTCGGCCAGGCCAGCGAGGTGATGACCGTGACCCCGGAAAACGGGGATCCCATTGGTCACGACGATCTCCTCGACACCATGCTTCGCCTGACTTTTTATAAAAGAATCACCGATTTTCTGGCCCGGATGAATATCTGGCCCGAGCTCACCCATTATCTTTTGCAAAGCGGGGTGCGTTCGGCGGATCAGTTCGAGGACGAAGATTTTGTCCGCGGGTTGAAAGAGGGCCTGAGCGGCAAGGATGTGATCCTCGGCAACCTGCGGACCTGCCGCTGGAAGCCGAGCTGTTATGAATTCGATGTCGCCCCCAAGGACAAGGCCCATATGCGGGCCACTGTGGGACCGCAGATTCCCCTGATCACCGAATACCGCCAGGGTCTGAGCGTGTATGCCGATATCAGCGCCTATCTCCATTGCGGTTTCACCGTCTCCGCCGGCGGCAAACTCATGGCCGCCGCCGACT
>JALWTY010000068.1 GCA_026993265.1 Desulfobacterales bacterium | reverse complement strand
CCGGCCCGTGATCGAACGGGCGCTGATCGAGCACCTGACCGGCCGCAAGTAGCAAACAAAAAAAAAGCGGCCGGCCGAAAAATGTAACATCCATTGCTCTCACCACCACCGATCCATGCCGTATCGTTGCGGCATGGAACCGCACAGCCTCCCTCATCCGCCTGAGCATCATGTGGCCAGGGGCGTCTGCTCCCTCGACATCCGCCCGGCGCCACCGGTGGACGGCGAGCCGCCGGCGGCGCCGGAGTGGGTGCATCTCATCCCGGCCGGCACCTTCTCCGGCCTCGACGGCCGCGGCCCGTACACCCTGGACGCCGCGGCCGTGCTCGCCGCCTTCCAGCCACCGCCCTATCTCCCCATCGACTACGAGCACCAGTCCGTGGACGCCGACCAAAAGAACGGCCCGGCGCCGGCCGCCGGCTGGATCCACGAACTCGAACTCCGCGAGGACGGCGTGTGGGGCCGGGTCGAATGGACCGACCGCGCCGCCGCCATGATCGCCCAGCGCGAGTACCGCTACGTGTCGCCCGTTTTTCAATACCGCCCGAAAACCGGGCGCGTGGTCCGGCTGTTGGGCGCCGGGCTCACCCACGCGCCCAATCTCCCAACACTGCGGGCCGTGGCCCGCGCCGACATGGAGGACGCTATGTCGCAGCAGCTACAAGAGACACTGGACAAGGTCTGCGCGGCCCTCGGGATCGCCACGGATTCCGGGCCGCAGGCCGTCGCCGCCCACGCCGCGGCGATGAAGGAGGAACTCGACCGGCTCCGCGAGAAGCTGGAGAAGGCTACCGGCAAGCCGGAGACGCCGGACCCCAAGGAGTGGGTGCCCATGTCCCAGCACCGCGCGGTCGCCGAGCAGCTCGCCCAGCTCCAGCAGCAGCTCGCCCGCCGCGACGCCGAGGAGGCGGTCACCGCCGCCATGGCCGAGGGCAAGCTGCCGCCGGCCATGAAGGAGTGGGCCCTGGGCTACGCCATGAGCGACCCGGACGGGTTCAAGGAGTACGTGGAGAAGGCGCCCAAGATCGTCGAGGCAGGCGAGCGGCGGGCCTCCCACGCCAATGGCGGCGGCAAGGCCCTCTCCGACGAGGAGCTCGCCGTCTGCCGCAACCTCGGCATCTCGCCCGAGGAATACGCCAAACACAACCAGCACGCCGAGGAGGACGAATAAATGGCTGCACTGACCAAGGACCGTAACACCAAGGAGCGCGCCGGCGTCGATTTCGTCGATCCCGTGGCCGCGGGCAAGACCATCCACGCCGGCGCCCTGGTCGTGCTCAACGCGACCGGCTACGCCGAGCCCGGATCCACCGCCACCGGCCTGACGGCGCGCGGCCGGGCCGAGGACGCGGCGGACAACGCCTCCGGCGCCGACGGCGACATCAGCGTCCGGGTGAAGAAGGGGGTCTTCCTCTTCGCCAATCACGGCGCCGACGCCGTGGACCGGACCCACATCGGATCCACCTGCTACATCGTGGACGACCAGACCGTTGCCGCCACCGACGGCACCGGCACCAGGTCCGCCGCCGGCACCGTCATGGACGTGGACGCCGACGGCGTCTGGGTCAAGATCGATTAACGGAGGGCACACGACATGATCATCAACAAGGCCAACCTGTCCATCATCTTCACCGGCTTCAAGACGGTGTTCAACGAGGCCTTCGCCGGCGCGCCGTCCGACTACGGCCGGGTGGCCATGACCGTGCCGTCCACCGCCAAGCAGGAGACCTACGGCT
>JALWTY010000067.1 GCA_026993265.1 Desulfobacterales bacterium | reverse complement strand
CTCGGCGATGTCGTCGGCGGCGATCAGGAAGTCGTAGGCGTCGCCGGACGCGGCCCGGCGCAGGATGCCGGCCACCTTGGCCGGGGTCATGGAGGCCAGGGGCCGCCAGATCCATGCCGAGCGCGAGCCGGTGAGCGACGGGCCGGCGATCTCGGTTGTCAGGTCGCGTTTCGTCGGTTTCGTCGGTTTCGTCGTGGTCGTGGTCACAGTGGCACCTCCGCCCTCGAGGAGAGGGATTCATAGGCGTAGACGGCGGGCGTGGAGACGGCGAAGGCGTGGCTGGCCGCGTCCACGCCGTCGTCGTGCTCTCCGTCCGGGAAGGCGAGCAGCTCGTCGCGGAACCACGCCGGCACCCTGGCCGGATCGTGGCGGACCATGCCCTGCTCGTAGCGGGTGAGCAGGGGCAGGAAGCGGGTGACCTTGTCGCGGTCCGGCCGCACGCCGCGCACCGGCAGCCTGGTGGTCCTGGCGAGCTCCTGGATCACCGCGGCCTGGAACTGGGTCTCCTCGATGGCGACGATGGTGGGGTTGTGCCGGGCGGCGGCGGCCTGGATGCGGTCGAGCACCTCGCGGAACCGGCCGCGGAACCGCTCGGCCTCGTGGATGTACACCGTGCCGTCGGCCGAGCGGCTCATGGCCACGATGGCGGTGTAGTCGGCGCCGTCCTTGGAGCTGATGGCGAGATCCACGCCGAGCACCGGCCGCTGTCCGGCCGGCGGCTGGCCGTCGATGAGCATCTCCGGCTTGACCAGGCCGGCGCCGAAGACCACGAACTCGGCCAGGTACTCCTGGCGGAAGACGAGTTCCGGCAGGATGGCGCGCTTGTCCTCGATCTCCTCGGCCGGCAGGTAGGGGTTGGCGGTGGACGGCAGGTGGAAGGAGGCCCACTCCGGGAAGGCGTCGTCGTCGCCCCGGCGGTACAGCTCGTGGAAGTAGTTCATGCCGTTGGGCGTGGAGATGAACCAGGCCTCGCCGCGGTAGTCGGTGAGGGTGGGGGAGATGGCCCGCTCCCAGGCCTCCTTGAGCCGGCGGGCGTGGGCGGCCTCGTCGATGACCACGCGGCGGTAGCGGCGGCCGCGGCCGGCGTCCGGGTCCTCGAGGGTCCAGAAATCGACCTTGCCGCCGGTGACGAGCTCGATCCGCTGCTCGGTCTTGTTGGCCCGCGTGATCGCCGGGGCCAGCGACCTGGTGATGGCGTCCCAGGCGTCGAGCAGGATCTTGTACGTCGGCGCGAACCAGGCCACCGGCCAGCCGGCCACGGCGCTGTGCTCGTCGCGCATGGCGAGCCAGTAGCCGGCGAGCATGGTCTTGCCGAACCGGCGGCCGCACGCCGCGACCTTGAACCTGGCCGGATGTTCGACGATGGCCTTCTGGCCGTCGTGGAGCTTGAGCCGCCTGACGACCATGACCCTACTCCGCGCCCTCCCAGCGCAGGACCGGCACCTCGGCGTCGGCCGCCTCGTGCATGCCCCAGGCGATCCGCTCGCCGCGCTGGCGGATGTTGAGCATCTCGGCGGCGATCTTGGCGGCGCGGGCCTTGTTGGGGTCCTTGGCGATGTCGTCGAGCTTGAACTTCTCGGCGTGTTGCCGCCACTCCTCGCGGTGGCGCTCGATGAGCTTGGCGCGCAGCCCGGCGGAGACGGCCACGCCCGCCGCCCGAGCCCGCCGCCGCGCCTCCACCCCCGGCCCACGCCACACTCCGCGCCCCCCCCGCGGGCCCCCCCCCCCCCCCCCCCCCCCACGCCGACCGCGAC
>JALWTY010000066.1 GCA_026993265.1 Desulfobacterales bacterium | reverse complement strand
TTGGGCGCATCCCGGGAAGTTTCTTCCGCCGGGAGATCGGCCGGCCCACGGAGAAGGAAACCCTCACCTGCCGGTTCATCGACCGTCCCCTGCGGCCACTTTTCCCCGAGGGCTGGCGGCACGAGACCCAGGTCATCGCCCAGGTCATGAGCATGGACCAGGAGAACGATCCCGACATCCTCGCCATCTCCGCGGCCTCGGCGGCGTTGTCGATCTCGCCCATCCCCTTCAACGGTCCCATCGCCGGGGTGCGGGTGGGCTACATCGACGGCGAGTACGTCCTGAACCCCACCCATTCCCAGCTTGAGGACTCCCGCCTCAACCTGATCGTCGCCGGCAGCCGCAACGCCGTGGTCATGGTCGAGGGCGGGGCCGACGGCCTGGGCGAGGAGGTCATCCTCGACGCCATCTTCTTCGGCCATGAGGGGCTGCAGCCCATCCTCGACATGCAGGAGGAGATGATATCCTCCTGCGGCAAGGAGAAGATGGCCTACGAGAAACCGGAGATCGACCCGGCCCTGCGGGAGAAGGTCGCGGCCATCGCCGCCGACGGAATCGCCGAAGCGATAACCATAGCCGACAAGCAGGAACGCGGCCGCAAGGTGAGCGAGACCAGGAAGAAGGTGGTCGAGGCCATGGCCGACAGCGGCGCCTCCGAGAAGGAGGTCAAGAATCTGTTCAAGGAGGCGCTCAAGCACGCCATGCGCCGGATGATCGTGGAGGAGGGCCGCCGCATCGACGGCCGGGCCATGAACGAGGTCCGGCCGATAAGCTGCGAGGTCGGGCTCTTGCCCCGGGCCCACGGTTCGGCCCTGTTCACCCGCGGCGAGACCCAGGCCATTGTCACCGCCACCCTGGGCAGCGGCGAGGACGAGCAGCGGGTCGAGTCCCTCTACGGCATGAGTTTCAGGAAGTTCATGCTCCATTACAATTTCCCGCCCTACTGCGTGGGCGAGGTCAGGTTCATGCGCGGCCCCAGCCGCCGCGACATCGGCCACGGCGCCCTGGCCACGCGGGCGGTGGAGGCGGTGCTGCCCGACAACGGTTCCTTTCCGTACACCCTCAGGGTGGTCAGCGAGGTCACCGAGTCCAACGGCTCCTCCTCCATGGCCACGGTCTGCGGGGCGAGCCTGTCGCTTATGGACGCGGGCGTGCCCATCAAGGCCCCGGTTTCCGGGGTGGCGATGGGGCTCATCCAGGAGGGGGACAAGACCATCGTCCTCACCGATATCCTCGGCGACGAGGATCATCTCGGCGACATGGACTTCAAGGTCACCGGCACAGACAAAGGCGTCACCGCCCTGCAGATGGACATCAAGATCGAGGGGGTCGACCGCGGGATCATGGCCCGGGCCCTGGCCCAGGCAAGGGAGGCCAGGCTGCACATCCTCGAGGAGATGAAGAAGGCCCTTGCCGCGCCCAGGACCGAGCTTTCCGCCTACGCGCCCAAGATCCTCACCATCAGCATCAACCCGGACAAGATCCGCGACCTCATCGGCCCCGGCGGCAAGGTTATCCGCGCTCTAAGCGCCGATTACGGGGTCAAGATCGACGTGGAGGACAACGGCACGGTCCAGGTCTTCGCCCCTGACACCGAGGTGGCCCATCAGGTCGAGAAGGAGATCAAGGGCATCACCGCCGATCCCGAGGTGGGCATGATCTACAACGGCAAGGTGGTGCGGATCATGGATTACGGCGCCTTCGTAGAGATCCTCCCCGGGGTGGACGGCCTGGTCCACATCTCCGAACTCGATAACCGCCGGGTCGACAAGGTCACCGACATTCTGAACGAGGGCGAGGAGGTCCGGGTCAAGGTGCTGGACATCGACCAGCGCGGCAAGATCAGGCTGTCGCGCAAGGCAGCCATGGAGAGCTGACCCGCGCTCCTTTGGGAACGGTCCTTCGCCATGACGATCACGGTAAAGGTAAAAAGACTCGGGGCCGCGGCCGGCCTCGAGTTGCCGCGTTACCACTCCGGGCTGGCAAGCGGCATGGACGTGCGCGCCGCGGTGGCGGACGAACTCACCATCGCGCCGGGGGAGATCGTCATGGTTCCCACCGGCCTGGCTGTCGCCATTCCGCCGGGCTACGAGATCCAGGTGCGGCCGAGAAGCGGCCTTGCGATTAAGCACGGGGTCACGGTGGTCAACGCCCCCGGCACCATTGACGCCGACTATCGCGGCGAGGTGAAGATCGGGCTCGTCAACCTCGGTCCTGCTCCCTACACGGTGAAACGGGGCGACCGGGTGGCGCAGCTTGTGGTCGCGCCGGTTGTGCGGGCCGATTTGTTAGAGGTAGGCGATCTCCCCGTAACCTCCAGGGGCGATGGCGGTTTCGGCCACACCGGGGTGTGATTTTTTTTTGCCTTAGGGGCTCAGGGGGTTAGGGAAGGCATTTGGATGAACCATGCAAGCGACCGCGGCCGAAGGCACATATTCTGTCTCCTGTCTCCTGTTTCCTGTCTCCTGATATGCTTTTCTGCGTTCTTGGCAGCGGCAGCCGCGGCAACTCGACCTATGTGGAGGGCGATTCCACCGGGGTGCTGATCGATGCCGGTTTTTCCGGTCGTGAGATCGAGAGCCGCCTTGCCGCGGCCGGGGTCGGTGTCGAGCGGGTGTCGGCCATCCTCGTGACCCACGAGCACGGCGATCATGTCCGCGGGGTGGGAGTGCTGGCCCGGCGTCATCGCCTGCCGGTATATATCAGTGCGGCCACACTTGCCGCGGCCTCGGGCGCCATCGGAAAGCTCCCCGAGGTCCGCGAGATCTCGGCCGGCCGCTCCTTTTCCCTCGGCGGTCTGGCCGTCCATCCCTTTTCCACCTCCCACGACGCCGTTGATCCGCTTGGTTTTGTCCTCTCCCACGGAGACCGGGCCGTGGGATACTGCACCGACACCGGCCATGTCTCGAAACTTATCCGCCACCGTCTTGCCGCCTGTCATGGGCTGGTGCTCGAGGCCAACCACGATCCGGTCATGCTGAAGAACGGGCCCTACTCTCCGGCGCTCAAGCAGCGCATCGCCTCGCGCGGCGGTCACCTGGCCAACCACGACGCGGTCCGTCTCATCTGCGACCTGGCCGCTGAAGAGAACCGGCTCGTTCACGTGGTCCTGGCCCATATGAGCGGTGAGAACAACCATCCCGACGCGGTCATGGCCTGCGTCCGCGCCGCGGCGCTCCCGGAAGGAGTCCGGGTGTCGCTGGCGCACCAGGACCGGGCCGGGGAGATGATAGAGATATGAGGAGGATGACCTTGCAACCGGATGGCGGCAGAGTGGCGGCCGTGGTGCTCGCGGCCGGCAAGGGAACGCGGATGAAGTCGGACCTGCCCAAGGTGCTTCACCGGGTCTGCGGCGAGACCATGATCCGCCGGGTGGTTGCCGCGGTTCGGGAGAGCGTGGCCGGAAGCGTGGTGGTTGTCACCGGCCACCGGGCCGACCTTGTCGAAAAGGAACTCGCCGGAACCGGCGTTTCCTTCGCAAGGCAGGAGAAACAGCTCGGCACCGCGGACGCGGTGGGTGCGGCCAGGCCCGCGCTTGCCGGCTTCTCCGGCACGATCCTTGTGGTCTGCGGTGACACTCCGCTTCTTTCCTGCCGCACCTTGGCCGGACTCGTCGCCCATCACCGGAAGAATCAGGCGGCGGTAACCGTGCTTACCTTCATGCCCGCCGATCCCGCGGGCTACGGCCGGATCGTTAGAGACGGCGACGGCCGGATCCGCGCCATAGTCGAGGATCGCGACGCCACTGCGGCGGAAAAACGCATCCGCGAGTGCAACAGCGGCGTCTACTGCGTCGAGGCCCCATTTGTCTGGGAGGCAATCTCCGCCATAGGCACGGACAATGCCCAGGGCGAGTTTTACTTCACCGATATCGTGGCCGTGGCCGTGGAGCGGGATCTGCGGGTGGAGCCATTTGTCTGCCCGGATCCCGCCGAGGTGACGGGGGTAAACAGCCCGGAGGAACTCGAGGAGGTCAGGACGGCGCTTCTCCGGGCCGGGCGTTGCGGTGAAAAAATCCCGGAAAGCCCTTGACTTTGCCGCCCGGAATTATGCATCTTCTTTAAGATCGGCTCCGGCGCCGGTTTGATGACCAGGAAACATCCGGGCGCGCCCGGATACAGACATTCAGACGGTGGACATGCAGGAGAAGGAAAACATAGAACGGCTTGAGATTGCGGTCCGCAGGCTGCTCGCCACGGTCGATACCCTGAGAAAGCAGAACAGCGAGCTCCTTGCCCGGCTGCACGACGCTGACAGCGGCCGTGAGGAAAGCGAAGCCGAAGTGCAAAGGCTCAGGGCGGAGCGGGGCGAGCTGCTCGATCGTGTGGACCGGCTGATCGCAGAGATAGACCGGCATACCGCTGCCGCGGAAGAGGAACAGGAGTCCGGTTCTACTTCCCAGGGCAGCCTTGGTCTTTCCGCGTGAGGAGGTGACAGCTCTTGCCGCTGCGGAAAGTTGAGTTCAGGGTACTTGGAGACTGCTACTCCATCGAGACCGAGCTTAGCGACGAGGAGGCCGGCGAGGTGATGGAACTGGTCCGCCGCCGCGTCGAGGAGGTCAGCAGGCCGGGAACCGCGTTTCTTTCCAAGGACGAGGCAGTGTTGACCACCCTCAACATGGCGACCGAATACGTCAGGCTCAGGCGGGAGTTCGCCACCTACCGCAGGAAAATGAACGCCTATCTTGCGAGCCTGTCGAAAAGGATTGAGGAATCTCTTTAATTTTATTACCTTTTCATTATCCCCTGCCTTGTTGGTGATCGGCAGTATGTTTCGAGCCAACATTATTTCAAAGGGTGACTCCACTGACCGCCAAAAGAGAATCGCCCGGCGCGAATTTCTTGCAGCGGCCATGAGTACCGCCCACCTAACTCTGTTAGGTTCGGGTATGCACACTGTGTGACACCGCAAAGGCGGGGGGTTTTAGGTTTTATCCGTTTCAGCCTTTGGCTGGCGGTTTACATAAATAAATAACATCTCAGAACGAGGAGGATAGCTGGGTCTTTTCAGGGGCGTTGCCCCGGATTGGACGGGAGTCAGGTATCCGCTATAGATGCAACTCTCGTGGAAGCCTCTGCGAGGTTGACATATATACCGGTTTTCACGAAGGATCGCATGAAGACGGTAACAGGGAAAATATACGCAGAATATCGCCGTTCCACCCTGGGGTGAAGAGCCCGCGCCCGTGGGGCCCGAGCCGGTCCATGCCGTAATCCTTGAGATTCCTGTTCTTCCGCCACCCGCCTTTCCCGGCGCGGTTCCGGCGGCCCGTTTCCTGAAAAAATCCATTTGTTTCCGTTTCCCGGCAGCCTGTGCGGCCGTGCGCCTGTTTTTGTGTGCGGTCGCCTGTTGCCGGGGCGCGTTCACAATATAAAAAATTGGAGACTGTCGTGAGTATAACAGCAGTTGTAATAGCCGTTTTCGCCCTGATAGCGGGCGCGGTGGGCGGGTTCCTGTTCCGCAGGTTCCTGGCCGAAAGAAAGATGCAGAGCCTTGACGCCCAGGGCAAGAAACTTCTGGAAGACGCCCTGGCCGACGCGGAGCGGATCAAGAAGGAGGCCCTGCTCCAGGCCAAGGACGAGACCATCAAGGTCAGGCAGGAGGCCGAAAAGGAGATCAAGGCGAGAAAGGCCGAGATCATCGAGGAGGAGCGGCGTTATTCCCAGAAACTCGATCAGCTCGAGCGCAAGATAGACCTGCTCGACAAGCGCGAGATGGAGTTGCGTTCGCGGGAGGAGAAGGTCAAGAAGAACGAGAGCCGTCTCGAGGCCCGCGAGCGCAGCCTCGATGATGTCATCGAGGAGCAGCGCCGCCAGCTTGAGAAGATCTCCGGCATCTCCCGGGAAGAGGCCAAGCAGATGCTCATCGAGAGCATCGAGAGCGAAGCCAGGATGGAGGCCTCCAAGGCCCTGCTCAAGATTGAAAACGAGATGAAGATGAAGGCCGACCGCAAGGCCAAGGACATCCTCGCCCTGGCCATCAGCCGTTACGCCGGCGATTACGTGGCCGAGAAGACGGTCTCGGTGGTGCCGCTGCCCGGTGAGGAGATGAAGGGACGGATCATCGGCCGCGAGGGGCGCAACATCCGCGCCATCGAGGCCGCCACCGGCATTGACATCATAATAGACGACACCCCTGAGGCGGTGATCCTTTCCGGCTTCAATCCGGTGCGCCGCGAGGTGGCCCGCCAGGCCCTGGAGCGCCTCATCGCCGACGGTCGCATCCATCCGGCCCGGATCGAGGAGGTGGTGGCCAAGGTCACAAAGGAGCTCGAGGTCAACATGCGCGAGGCCGGTGAGCAGGCCACCTTTGACGTGGGCATCCACGGGGTGAGCATGGACCTCGTCGACCTCCTCGGCCGTCTCAAGTTCCGCACCAGCTACGGCCAGAACGTCCTGCAGCACTCCATCGAGGTCGCATCCCTTGCCGGGGTGATCGCATCAGAGCTCGGGGTCAACGTCAAGCAGGCGAAAAGGGCTGGGCTGCTGCACGATATCGGCAAGGCTGTGGACCACGAGATCGAGGGGCCGCACGCCCTGATCGGCCGCGACCTCGCCAGAAAGCACGGGGAGTCGCCCGAAATAGTCCACGCCATCGGCGCCCATCACGAGGACATCCAGCCGGAAAGCCTTCTTGACATCATCGTCCAGGCTGCGGACGCCCTTTCCGGGGCCCGACCGGGAGCGAGAAAGGAGATGCTCGAATCCTACGTGAAAAGGCTCGAGGAGCTTGAGGAAATTGCCAACTCCTTTGACGGGGTGGAAAAGTCGTTCGCCATCCAGGCCGGACGCGAGGTGCGCATAGCGGTCAACAGCGAGAAGATATCCGACGCCGACAGCCTCATGCTCAGCCGCGACATCGCCAGGAAGATCGAGGAAAATCTCACCTATCCGGGCCAGATCAAGATAACCGTGATCCGCGAAACCCGCGCGGTCGAATACGCCAAATAGCCGCCAGCGGCCCGATTGGCGGCGAAATTCCCCGGCTTGCGTATTGTGGTAATACGCGGCGCCGGGTTATTTCACCCCCACTCGGGCCGCTGACGGCTATTTCCCTGGCGGTAGCCGTGTGGCGGCTGTTTTTTCTGGCAGGGGGCCTGGTGGTAGGGGCCTGGGCTCGTCGCGGCCTGTCCATGTCGTCCATGTTGTCCACCCGGTCCACCCCGGCCCCCGGGGGGGCCGCAAAAAAAAAACAGCGGAAAAGTGACTGACACAAAGAACCAAGATATCGATTCCCAGCTCGCCCTCATCACCCGCGGGGCGGTAGACGTGATCTCGGAAGAGGAGTTGCGGGAAAAACTCGCCTCCGGCCGGCCGCTTCGAGTAAAAGCCGGTTTCGACCCCACCGCGCCGGATCTGCATCTGGGGCACACGGTCCTGATCCATAAGCTCAAGCATTTCCAGGATCTTGGCCATCATATTCTTTTCCTCATCGGCGACTTCACCGGCATGATCGGCGACCCCACCGGCAAGAGCGAAACCCGGCCGCCGCTCACCCCGGAAGAGGTGAAGAGGAACGCCCGCACCTACCAGGACCAGATATTCAGGATCCTCGACCCGGAGAAGACCGAGGTGGTCTTCAACTCGAAATGGCTCAACCGCCTTTCCCCGCAGGACTTCATCCGTCTTGCGGCCCAGCAGACCGTGGCCCGGATGCTTGAGCGCGACGACTTCAAGAAACGCTTTGCCAGCGGTTCGCCCATCGGCATCCACGAGTTTCTCTACCCCCTGATGCAGGGCTACGATTCGGTCGCGCTCGAGGCCGACGTGGAGGTTGGCGGCACCGACCAGCTCTTCAACCTCCTCATGGGCCGTACCCTGCAGAAGGCCTGGGGCAAGCCGCAGCAGGCCGTGCTCACCATGCCGCTGCTCGAGGGGCTCGACGGGGTCAACAAGATGAGCAAGAGCCTCGGCAACTACATCGGCATCACCGAAAAGCCCGAGGATATCTACGGCAAGTTGATGAGCGTGTCAGACCAGCTCATGTTCCGTTACTACGAACTCCTGAGCGACCTCTCCACCGCTGAGATCGAGGCGCTGAAGGCCGGAGTGGCGGCCGGCAGGGAGCATCCCAAGGCGGTGAAACAGAAACTCGCCCGCGAGATCTGCGCCCGCTTCCACGGCCGGGACGCGGCAGAAAAGGCCGAGGCCCACTTCGAGACCGTGTTCAGGAAACACGAGGCGCCGGACGAGGTTCCCGAGTACCGCTGCCAGGCGGACGGGGACACGGTCTGGCTGCCCCGGCTCCTTGTCGACGCCGGCCTGGTCAAGGGCACCGGCGAGGCCCGCAGGATGATAAAACAGAACGCGGTCAGTCTCGACGGCGAAAAGGTGGGCGACATCGATTTCGAGGTGCCGGCCGGGGGAGAAATCCTCGTCAAGGTGGGCAAACGCCGTTTCTGCCGCATCCGTTTTTCCTGATTTTTTCGGCTCCGGCCTTGATGGCCTCGTAAGATCAGCTTCGCAGGAGATAAAAAACGCCGCAAGGCCCTTGATGGGTTTGCGGCGTTTTTGTTTTTTCGTGGCGCGGCCGTCCCCGCAAAGGGGCGCGGCCGCGGTTTTGTTGTGAAGATTACGACTCGAGCGCCTTGAAGCGGCCCTCGAGGGCCTTCCAGCCCTTTTCCACGTCCCGCTGGACCGCGGCCATCAGGGCCTCGGCCTCGTCCGGGTTCATCATCTTGAGCATCCGGTAACGGTTCTCGTTCATGGCGTACTCGGAGAAGGGGATGCTCGGCGGCTTGGAGTCGATGTGCAGCGGGTTCTTGCCCTCTTCCTCCAGGGCCGGGTTGTAGCGGTAGAGCGGCCAGTGGCCGCAGGCTACCGCTTTCTGCTGCTGATCAAGCCCCTTGGTCATGTTGATGCCGTGGTTGATGCAGTGGGCGTAGGCGATGATCAGGCTCGGGCCGTTGTAGGCCTCGGCCTCGGCAAAGGCCTTGGCCACCTGCTGCGGGTTGGCGCCCAGGGCGACCCTGGCCACGTACACGTTGCCGTAGCTCATGAATATCTGGCCTATGTCCTTCTTGGGCATCTTCTTGCCGCCGGCGGCGAACTGGGCCGTGGCGCTGCGGGGGGTGGACTTGGACATCTGGCCGCCGGTGTTGGAGTACACCTCGGTGTCGAGGATCAGGACGTTGACGTTCTCGCCGCTGGCGAGCACGTGGTCGAGACCGCCGTAGCCGATGTCGTAGGCCCAGCCGTCGCCGCCGATTATCCAGACCGATTTCTTGACCAGGTAGTCGGCCACGCCGAGCAGGTAGGCCGCGGTCTTGGAGGAGCTTCCGGCGAGCTTGTCCTTGAGCTTGGCCACCCGGTCGCGCTGGGCCTCGATCTCGGTCTGGGTGTTCTGGGCGGCGTTGATGATGTCGTTTGCCATCTTGCGGGTGACGATCTTCTCGCCCACCGCCTTGTCGAGCAGCTCTATGGCCTGGGCCGCCATCTTGTTTACCGCGTAGCGCATGCCGAGGCCGAATTCGGCGTTGTCCTCGAAGAGAGAGTTGGCCCACGAGGGACCGCGGCCGTCGTCACGCTTGGTGTAGGGTGTGGTCGGCAGATTGCCGCCGTAGATGGAGGAGCAGCCGGTGGCGTTGGCGATCATCATCCGGTCGCCGAACATCTGGGTGGCGAGCTTGATGTACGGGGTCTCGCCGCAGCCGGCGCAGGCGCCGGAGAACTCGAAGAGCGGCCTCCTGAGCTGGCTGCCCTTGACGGTCGAGGGATCGATGTCACTGTCGGGCACCTCGGGAAGGGAGAGGAAGAACTTGACGTTGGCCGCTTCCTGCTTCCTGACCTTGTCGGTGTTGTCGATCATCTTGAGCGCCTTGGTCTTGGCCGGGCAGATCTCGACGCAGAGGGTGCAGCCGCAGCAGTCCTCGGTGAAGACCTGGATGGTCGCCATCCGGCCGGAGAACTGCTTGCCCACCGCCTTTACGGTCTTGAAGCTCTTGGGCGCCTTCTTGAGGTCGGCGGACTTGGCGATCTTCATCCTGATGGCCGCGTGCGGGCAGACCATGGAGCAGCGGCCGCACTGGATGCAGTTCTCGGGCAGCCACTCGGGCACGTGCACCGCAATGTTGCGCTTCTCGTACTGGGTGGTGCCGGTGGGCCAGGTGCCGTCGTCGGGCATCTGGCTGACCTTGATCTCCTCGCCCTTGCCCTCGATCATCCTGGCGGTGACTTCCTTGACGAACTCGGGGGCGTCCTCGGGCACCACCGGCGGCAGCTCGTGGCCGCTGACCGTGCCGGGGATCTTGACCTCGACGATGTTGTTGACCGCGGCGTCGACCGCGTCGTAGTTCATCTTGACGACCTTTTCGCCCTTCTTGCCGTAGGTCTTCTTGATCGCGTCCTTGATAGCCTTGATCGCCTCCTTCTTGGTGAGAATGCCGGAGATGAGGAAGAAGGCGGTCTGCATGATCATGTTGATCCTGGCGCCAAGGCCGATGGCCTCGGCCAGCTTGATGGCATCGATGATGTAGAACCTGGCTTTCTTGTCGATGAGCTGCTGCTGCACCTTGGCCGGGAGGTGCTTCCACACCTGGTTCTTGTTGTAGGTGGTGGTGAGCAGGAAGGTGCCGCCCTCCTCGATGTTCGAGAGCATGTCGTACTTGTCGAGGAAGGTGAAGTTGTGGCAGGCGATGAAGTTGGCCTTGCTGATGAGGTAGGGCGCGACGATGGGGTTCTTGCCGAACCGCAGGTGGCTCGTGGTGATGGAGCCGCTCTTCTTGGAGTCGTAGACAAAGTACCCTTGCGCGCTGTTGTCGGTTTCGGTGCCGATGATCTTGATGGTGTTCTTGTTGGCGCCGACCGTGCCGTCGGAGCCGAGACCGTAGAACATGGCCCGGAAGACGTCCTCGCCCTCGATGTTGAAGCTCTTGTCGTAGTCGAGGCTCGAGAAGGTGACGTCGTCCTGCGGACCGACGCAGAAGTGGTTCTTGGGCGCCATGGCGGTCATGTTGTCGAACACCGCCTTGACCATGGCCGGGGTGAACTCGGCCGAACCCAGGCCGTAGCGGCCCGAGAGCACCACCGGCATGCAGGCGGCGCGGTTGGCGTCAGCGGCCTCGCCCACTGCGGCGCGGACGTCGAGGTAGAGGGGCTCGCCGGCGGAACCGGGTTCCTTTGCGCGGTCGAGCACGGTTATGCGCTTGACCGTTGCCGGCAGGGCGTTGACCATGGCCTTTGCGTCAAAGGGCCGGTAGAGGCGGACGATGACCAGGCCGAGCTTCCTGTTTTCCGTGGCGGCCAGATGGTCGATGGTTGCCGCCACGACCTCGGTGCCGGAACCCATCATGACGATGACGTCCTCGGCGTCGGGCGCGCCGTGGTAATCGAAGAGATGGTACTGCCGGCCGGTGAGGGCGGCGAAACGGTCCATGGTCTCCTGGACGATGGCCGGGGCCGCGTTGTAGTACTTGTTGACCGTTTCGCGGCCGGTGAAGTAGACGTCCGGGTTCTGGGCCGTGCCGCGGATCTTCGGCCGGTCGGGGGTCAGACCGCGGCTGCGGTGGGCCTGGACCAGGTCGTCGTCGATGATGGCCCGCATGTCGTCGTAGGTGATCTGCTCGATCTTCTGGATCTCGTGCGAGGTCCGGAACCCGTCAAAGAAGTGCATGAAGGGGATCCGGCTCTTGAGCGACGCCTGGGTGGCGATCAGGGCCATGTCCTGGCATTCCTGGACGTTCCTGGAGCAGAGCATGCCCCAGCCGGTCTGGCGGGCGGCGTAGACGTCGCCGTGGTCGCCGAAGATGGAAAGGCCCTGGCAGGCGATGGAGCGGGCTGTGATGTGGAACACCGTGGGGGTGAGCTCGCCCGCGATCTTGAACATGTTGGGGATCATCAGCAGAAGCCCCTGGGAGGCGGTGAAGGTGGTGCAGACCGCGCCCGCGGTCAGGGAGCCGTGCAGGGCCCCGGCCACGCCGGCCTCGGACTGCATCTGGGTCACCACCGGGATCGAGCCCCAGATGTTCTCCTGCTTGGCGGTCGCCTTGGCATCGGCCTCGGCCGCCATCGGCGACGACGGGGTAATGGGGTAAATGGTAATGACCTCGCTTGTGGCATAGGCCACGTGCGTGCAGGCCTGGTTGCCATCTACTGTTACCATCTTGCGTGACATTGGTTTCTCCTTTGGGTGTTTGGGTTTTGGGAACGAAAAAACATGCCGGTGGCCGCCGCCGCCGGGTTGGAAACGTAAATTACGGAAAAATAGCCGAAAGTAGGGCGAATATCAATATCCCGGCCGACAAAAACATGAAAGTGGGCAACCGGCGGGAAATAGGGATTCAGGACTGACAGTCAGCTTGCAGCTTGAGAATGGCGTTCGGGGCGTCGGGCGCTGACATCCCGTTGAAAAACTGCCGCGCTTTGATGATATGGCGGCATCAAAGCAGCCGCGCGAGCTTTTCCGGGGTGAGGATGAAGCCTGTGACCTTTTTGTCGCCGATCCTTGCCGCGGGAATCATGAATACTCCGTCGCGGAGCGCGGTCATGGGCTCGCGGGTCACCTCGACCTCGGCAAGGGATAATTCCGGGTTCGCGGCGAGGAATTCCTTGATGTGCCTGCGGCTCGCCCGGCAGCGGGGACAGAAACGGGAGTGGTAGAAGACTATGGTTCTCATCGTCCCTGGCTGAACAGCATGGTCTTTATCCGGTGCTGTTCCTTCTGCGCCGGAATGTAGAAGAAGAGGTTGCCGTTCCAGCGGCTGACGAAATGACGGGTGAGCAGAAGCTGCATCCTGTTCTTCAATCTGACAAGGGAGTCCAGGGATGCGTAGAAGTATTCACCGTAGCTGTTTACCGTTATCAGCTCCGAGACAAGGGTCTTTTCGTCGACCTTTTTCTTCTCCATGTTAACCACCACCAGGGCCCGCTCGATTTTTTCCGGCCTGAGAAGCTGTTCCGGGTCGATCCGGCCGAATATGACCGGCGGAAACGAGGCGAAGAAACTCTCGCAGAGCTTCTGGATGTCGGCGAGGTTGAGCGGCAGGTAGGTCTTGGTGAGGAGGAGTTCGGTCTTCGGGGTGAGGATGTGGTTTATCGCCAGCCACACCACCAGCCGCACCAGGGATGTATCGCGGTTTATGACCTTCCTCGCCTGGCCGTTTATGTCCGTCCTGGTCTGGTCGCCCTGTAGGACGTAGTAATAATCCTTTTCCTCGATCCGTGCCACGTGGAAGGTGAGCTGCGGCTGGGCCATGGCCTCGCGGGAGATGACCTTGGCGTAGTTTATCTTGCCCGGTTTTTTTTCGTAGAAACTGAAGAGCTTGCGGCCCAGGACCGAGAGATCCCGTTCGCTGATGTCCGGTTTTTCATCCTTCAGTTCCCGGAATATCCAGCGCAAACGGTTGTAGGTGTCCACCAGGTAGCCGTGGATGCGGTTGCCGAAGTCCACCAGTTCCCGGAAGCTCCAGTCGTGGATGGAGGCGAAGTAGCGGTGGTTCTCGGGCAGAAGATCCCATTCGCGCATCAGCTCCATGGTCATCCTGAGCCGTTTTTCCTCGCCCGGCAGCCGCTTCTGGGAGGCCATGCCCTCGAGCGTCTTGAGGAACAGGCATTCCCGTATCAGGGCCGCTCCCTTCTTGTCTCCGGCCTCTTTCTGGTAGTAGCGGACGATCTCCCGGGCGAGCAGCAGGTATGGGTCGATGTCGGCCGGGAGCATGGGCGCTTTTTTCCCCCCGCCATCCAGGGTGTCGGGAAAGGTGACCAGTCTTTTTATGTGGGCGGAGAAGAGCGGCAGCCTCTTCTTGCGGTCCTGCATCAGGAGCTCCAGGTAGGCGAACTTGATCACCGACTTGTAGGGGCTGTCGAGCGCCTTGTTCATCTGCCACAGGCAGGCGCCGAATATCTCGGTGCGGGGCAGGTCGGCGGCGTGGCCCAGGTCGAGAAAGCGGTCCGGGTTCACCGCCCGCTGCGCCTTTATCCTTGCCGCCTCTGCCGTGTATTCCTCCTCGGAGATCCCCGGCGGCACCAGCCACCAGAGGAGCATTTTCCCGGCCACCAGGATGTGGGTGCGCAGAAGCTCGTCCTTGAGGAGAACCTTGAGGGCGCTGCCGGCCGATTCCCGGTCTGCCGGGCTGTCGAAGCGGTTTTCCCGGATCTGGTCGATATCCATGAGAAAGAAGTGGATCTCGGCGTCCTTTTCCATGCCCCACTCTTCGATGAGGCGGCATTTCTCCCGCAGGCAGGCAAGCCCGCGTTCCGATATGTCGGCGAAACGCAGGCTGAGCCAGTAGTCGCAGTCGGATTTTTCCGTCTGGGCGATGGTGCCGATGCTGCCGATGGTCTTGACCGACTGGATGCAGGGCGCGGCCGCGAACGGGTCCGGGGTGCGGGTGTCGATGCAGGTGGAGACAGGAAAGAACTTGCGGATCAGGGCCGGGTCGGCCACCTTGAGCGGCTCGAAGTGCTGGATACCGAAGGCGCACTCGGGATCGTCAACGAATCCGGGCAGGTCGGGGTAGTTGGCGTGGAGCAGGAAGGGCACGATCCTGAACAGCAGGGAGGCCTTGGCCTCGTTGAAGGCCACGGCCCTCAGCTTCCGGCTCCGGTTGTATTCCAGATATCTTTCGAGGCGTTTTTTGAGCAATGGCGTACCGTTTGCGGATTGGCAGGTATCCTGTTTTTCCGGACGGTTTCATCAGGCGTACTGTACGGCGGCGATGGCCGCGGCAATGGCGGCCGCCTGCCGGGTCAGCTCCACGTCGTGGACCCTGAGGTAATCCGCGCCGCCATAGGCGCACAGGCAGGATACCATTGCCGTGGCGCAGTCCCGTTCCCCGGTTTCGAGCCCGAGGAGCGCGCCGAGAAAGGACTTGCGCGAGTGGCCGATGAGCACCGGAGGCCCGAGTTTTTTGAACGCGGCAATATTGCCGAGGATGGCGAGGTTGTGCTCCAGTGTCTTGCCGAAACCGATGCCGGGATCAAGGATGATCTTTTCCTGGCCAATGCCGCGTTCGCGGCAGAAATCGAGCCGTTCCCGGAAAAAGTCGCAGATTTCCGTAACCACGTCGCCGTAGGACGGATTATCCTGCATGGTTCTCGGGGTGCCCTGCATGTGCATGATGACCACCCCGGCTCCGTATTCACGGACCACGGAGGCCATATCCGCGTCGCCCCGCAGGCCGCTTACGTCGTTGACCATCGAGGCTCCGGAGTCGAGCGCGGCCCGGGCCACCTCCGCCTTGCTGGTGTCGATTGAGATGGGGATGGAGATTTTTTTGCTTATCGCCTCGATAACCGGAACCACCCGGCGGATCTCCTCGTCCGCGGGCACCGGCGCCGAGCCGGGGCGGGTGGACTCGCCGCCGATATCGATGATGTCGGCCCCGCACCCGACCATCTTTTCCGCCTGACGCAGGGCCGCGTCCACTCCGCTGAAACGGCCGCCGTCGGAAAAGGAGTCCGGGGTCACGTTCAGTATCCCCATTATCCGGGGGCGGGGGTTCTCAGCCATTGCCGCTGTCTTCGTCCGCGGTCTCTTCTTTTTTCCGTTCTCCGGCGTCGGCGTTGCCGCTTTGGTTCGCGGGCGGCCCCAGCATTTCCTTTATGTCTTCGCTGCTCAGGGTCTCCTTCTCCAGCAGGGCGTGGGCCAGATCCTTTAGCTTGTCCAGGTTCTTCCCGATCAGCTCATGCACCGCGTTGTTGGCCTCGACCACCAGCTTCTTGACCTCCTCGTCGATCTTTATCGCCGTGGCCTCGCTGTAGTCGCGGTGCTGGGCGATCTCGCGGCCGAGGAAGATCTGCTCCTCCTTCTTGCCAAAGGCGAGCGGGCCGAGCTCCTCGCTCATGCCCCATTCGCACACCATCTTCCGGGCCATGTTGGTGGCCCGCTCGATGTCGTTGCCCGCGCCGGTGGTGAGTTCATTGAAGATGAGCTCCTCGGCCACCCGGCCGCCGAGCAGGATCCTGAGGTTGCTTAGCAGGTAGCTCTTCGAATAGGTGTGCCTCTCGTCGATGGGGAGCTGCTGGGTCAGCCCCAGGGCCCGGCCGCGGGGCACAATCGTCACCTTGTGCAGGGGATCGGCCTCCGGCAGCATCCAGGCGACCAGGGCGTGGCCGGCCTCGTGGAACGCGGTGATTTCCTTTTCCTTCTCGGTGATGATCATGGACTTGCGCTCGGCCCCCATCATCACCTTGTCCTTGGCCCGTTCGAGATGCTCCATACTGACCTCGTCCGCGCCGTCGCGGGCCGCGAGCAGGGCAGCCTCGTTGACCAGGTTCTCAAGGTCGGCGCCTGAGAATCCCGGCGTGCCGCGGGCGATCACCGCCCAGTCGATGTCGGGCGCGACCTTGGTCTTCCTGCCGTGCACATCGAGGATCTTTTCCCGTCCCTTGACGTCCGGGATCGGCACCACCACCTGGCGGTCGAAACGGCCCGGCCTGAGCAACGCCGGATCGAGCACGTCGGGCCGGTTGGTGGCGCTGATGATGATCACCCCCTCGCTGGACTCGAATCCGTCCATCTCGACCAGAAGCTGGTTCAGGGTCTGTTCGCGCTCGTCATGACCGCCGCCGAGCCCGGCGCCGCGGTGGCGGCCGACCGCGTCTATCTCATCGATGAAGATTATGCAGGGCGCGTTCTTCTTGCCCTGGATGAAGAGGTCGCGCACCCTTGACGCGCCAACGCCCACGAACATCTCGACGAAGTCCGAGCCGCTGATGGAGAAGAAGGGCACGTCGGCCTCGCCCGCTATCGCGCGGGCGAGCAGGGTCTTGCCGGTTCCGGGAGGGCCCATGAGCAGCACGCCCTTGGGAATCCTGCCGCCCAGGCGGGTGAACTTCTTGGGGTCTTTCAGGAAATCGATGATCTCGCCCAGCTCCTCCTTGGCTTCCTCGATTCCGGCAACGTCGGCAAAGGTTACCTTGCTCTCCTCCCTGTTCATCAGCCTTGCCCGGCTCTTGCCAAAGGAGAGGGCCTTGCCGCCGCCCACCTGCATCTGCCGCATGAAGAAGATCCACACCCCGATCAGGAGCAGCATCGGGAACCAGGATATGAGCAAGGTCAGGTACCAGGGAGTATCCTCCTGTTTCTTGACCCGGATGTTGACCCCGTTTTCCCGCAGGGTCTTTATCAGCTCCGAATCACCGGGCGGGGCCACGGTGATGAAGGTGGTGCTGTTCTTGGTGGTGCCGCTGATGTCGTTGCCGTCGATGTAGACGTCGGTGACCGCGCCTTCCTCCACCCGGCTGAGGAAATCGCTGTAACTGATCTGTTCGCTCAGGGGCTGCTGCTTGCTGAACAGGTTGAACAGCAGGATCATGGTCAGGCCGATGATCAGCCACATGGAGAGGTTTTTGTAAAAAGTGTTCATTGATGGCCTCTAAAAGTATTCGCGAGCGATGCGATGGCTGAGCAAAAATTCGATATACAGGGAACAGGGGTATCGCGGAAACGCAGGCGCGCCAGGTACGTCAGGCATTCCGCGTACCCGCTTGGACGAGGCAGGCCGTTTTTTTTGCGATGCCGTTTTCATTGAGCCTCCGCTTTTCTGGGGGAACGTCGTGGGTTATGTGCAGGCATGACTTATTAAGGATAAGGTTGAATTGCCGCCGTGTCCAGCAGGATGGGCACCGGCCGGGCGGGCCGGATGCCGGTGGCTCCTGCCGCGCCCACGGCTCGCCGGGAACCGGACGTCATGCAAAGAAATTCTGCACCGACCTTACCCCCAGCTCCTTTCCGCGCACGGTCTCGATGGCCATGAGCATGGCCATGGCCCCGGCCACGGTGGTGGTGTAGGGCAGGTGGAAGTCCAGGGCGGCGCGGCGGATGGAGTAGGCGTCCTCGGTGGTTCTCGTGCCCATGGAGGTGTTGACTATCCACTGCACCTGCCCGTCCATGATCTTGTCGAGGATGTGGGGCCGGCCTTCCGATATCTTGAAGGCGCGCTGGCACCCTATCCCCCGCTCGGCCAGGTAGGCCGCGGTCCCGCGGGTGGCGAGGATGCCGAAACCGAGACCGGTAAGCCTTTTGGCCACGTCCACTATCGCCTCCTTGTCGATGTCGCGGACGCTCAGAAACACGTTGCCCTCGACCGGTATCTTCTGACCGGCCGCGAGCTGCGACTTGGCAAAGGCCAGCCCCACCGAGCTGTCGATGCCCATGACCTCGCCGGTGGACTTCATCTCCGGGCCGAGCAGGGTGTCGACGTTGTCGAAACGGTCAAAGGGGAACACCGCCTCCTTGACCGCGAAGTGGTTTATCTCTTTTTCGGTGGTGAAACCGATGTCGGCGAGGCTCTCGCCCAGCATCACCCTTGTTGCGTACTTGGCCAGGGGCACGCCGGTGGCCTTGCTCACGAACGGAATGGTCCGCGACGCCCTGGGGTTGACCTCGAGCACGTAGAGCTGGGCGTCCTTGACCGCGTACTGCACGTTCATCAGTCCCTTGACCCCGAGTTCGGCCGCCATCGCCCGGGTTGCGGCCTTGATTTCCTCCACCATGCCCGCATCCAAGGTGTGCGGCGGCAGCACGCAGGCGGAGTCGCCGGAGTGGATGCCCGCCTCCTCGATGTGCTCCATGATCCCGCCTATGACCGTGATCTCGCCGTCACTGATGGCGTCCACGTCCACCTCGATGGCGTCTTTCAGGAACTTGTCGATGAGGATGGGATGCTCGGGCGAGACGCTGATGGCGCTGGTCATGTACTCTTCCAGCTCGGTCTCGTTGTAGACGATGCGCATGGCCCGGCCGCCGAGCACATACGAGGGCCGCACCACCACCGGGTAGCCGATCCGGGCGGCGATCTCTCTGGCCTCCTCGCGGGTGCGGGCGGTGTCATTGTCCGGCTGCCTGAGGCCCAGCTTCTGCAGGAACTGCTGAAAGCGCTTGCGGTCCTCGGCCCGGTCGATGGAGTCGGGCGAGGTGCCGAGGATGTTCACCCCGGCCGCGTGCAGGCGGCCGGAGAGGTTGAGCGGCGTCTGGCCGCCGAACTGGACGATGACCCCGTAGGGATCCTCGTTCTCGATGATATTGAGCACGTCCTCCCCGGTCAGGGGCTCGAAGTAGAGCTTGTCGGATGTGTCGTAGTCGGTGGACACGGTCTCCGGGTTGGAGTTGACCATGATCGACTCTATCCCCATCTCCGCCAGGGCGAAAGATGCGTGCACGCAGCAGTAGTCGAACTCGATGCCCTGGCCGATGCGGTTCGGGCCGCCTCCCAGGATCATCACCTTTTTCTTGTTGCTCACCCTGGCCTCGTTCTCGCTCTCATAGGTCGAGTAGTAGTAGGGCGTGTGGGCCTCGAATTCGGCCGCGCAGGTGTCCACCAGCTTGTAGACCGGCAGCACCCGCTCCTGGTGGCGCAGGCCGCGGATGTCGGACTCGCCGGTGCCGGTGAGGTAGGCGATCTGGGCGTCGGAGAAACCCATCTTCTTGATCTCGTCGAGGAAATCGCAGTCGATGCCGGCGTAACCCCGCTGCCTGATCTCCTCCTCCTTGTCCACGATCCGTTTCATCTCGTTGAGAAACCAGGGGTCTATGCTCGATATCCGGTATATCTCGTCCACGCCCATGCCGCGGCGCAGGGCCTCGTGCAAAAAGAAGATGCGTTTGGAGTTCGGGGTGCGCAGGCCGGCCTCGATCGCGTGGTCCTCGACCTCGTCCAGCTCGAAGAGCGGGTTCGCCCCGAACCCGGCACAGCCGGTCTCGAGCGAGCGCAGCCCCTTCTGCAACGCCTCCTTGAAGGTGCGGCCGATGGCCATGGTCTCGCCCACCGATTTCATCGCCGTGGTCAGGATGTCCTCGGCTTCGGGGAATTTTTCAAACGTCCAGCGCGGGATCTTGATCACGCAGTAGTCGATGGTGGGCTCGAAGGAGGCGTAGGTCTCGCGGGTGATGTCGTTTCTGATCTCGTCCAGGGTGTAGCCCACCGCCAGCTTGGCCGCAATCTTGGCGATGGGGAACCCGGTGGCCTTGCTGGCCAGGGCCGAACTCCGCGACACCCGCGGGTTCATCTCGATGACCATCATCTCGCCGTCTTCCGGGTTGACCGCGAACTGGACGTTGGAGCCGCCGGTCTCCACCCCGATCTCGCGGATGATGGCGATGGCCGCGTCCCGCATCCTCTGGTACTCCCGGTCGGACAGGGTCTGGGCCGGGGCCACGGTGATGGAATCACCGGTGTGGACCCCCATGGCGTCGATGTTCTCGATGGAGCAGATGATAACCACGTTGTCGTTCTTGTCCCGCATCACCTCGAGCTCGTACTCCTTCCAGCCGAGCAGGCTCCTTTCCAGCATCACCTCGGAGTTGAGCGACAGGTCGAGGCCGCTTGTGACCATCTCCTCCAGTTCCTGGTGGTTGTAGGCGATGCCGCCGCCGGTGCCGCCCAGGGTGAAGCTCGGCCGCACGATGATCGGGAAACCGATGCGCTCGCCCGCCTCCCGCGCCTCCTTGACCGTGTGGATGATGGCGCTCTCGGGCACGGCCAGGCCGATCTTGCGCATTGCCTCGCGGAAGGAGTCGCGCCCCTCGGCCTTGCGGATCACGTCGATGTCGGCGGCCAGCATCTCCACTCCGTATTTCTCGAGGATGCCGGTCTCGGCCACACGGATCGCGGTGTTGAGCCCGGTCTGGCCGCCCAGGGTGGGCAGGATGGCGTCGGGCCGCTCCTTTTCGATGATCCTGGCCACCATCTCCGGGGTGATGGGCTCGATATAGGTGTGGTCGGCGATCTCCGGATCGGTCATGATCGTGGCCGGGTTGGAGTTGATCAGCACCACCTCGTACCCCTCTTCCTTGAGCGCCTTGACCGCCTGGGTGCCGGAATAGTCGAACTCGCACGCCTGGCTGATGATGATCGGCCCGGACCCGATTATGAGAATCTTTTTTATGTCGTCCCGTTTCGGCATTTTTGTGTCTGTCTGCTTCTGTTTTTTTGTTGTGCTCGTCGCGGATTCCGTCTTCTTTATCGGCCCGTTGAAAAACTACTTACGGCATCGATGATGCTGCGTCATAATCCGGCTCAAAGTGCCTATTTACTCCATGTAAGTAAAGTAAAGGCGCTTTTTGCTCGACGCACGGCGCCTCGCCCTCCGGGCCGGCATTCTGCCGATCTCTTCGCTTCGCTTCGAGTCGCCGGATTATCCCTTGCCTCATCTCCGTTCCTGCCTTTTTCAACGGGCTGCTAAGCTTCGAGCATGCTGATGAACCGGTCGAACAGGTGCTCGGCGTCGTGGGGGCCTGGGGCGTGCTCGGGATGGTACTGGACCGAGAAGGAGCGGTATTTCCTGTGCCGCATGCCCTCGAGGCTGCCGTCGTTCAGGTTGATGTGGGTCACCTCCACCTCCTCCGGCAGGCTTTCGGGATCAACGCAGAATCCGTGGTTCTGGGAGGTTATCTCCACCCGGCCGGTCGCGAGATCCTTGACCGGCTGGTTGCCGCCGCGGTGGCCGAATTTCAGCTTGTAGGTCTTGCCGCCGTATGCCAGCCCCAGGATTTGGTGGCCGAGGCAGATGCCGAACACCGGTTTTTCCGGCAGGATCTCCCGCACCGTGTCCACCACCCCCTCGACACCCTCCGGGTCGCCGGGGCCGTTGGAAAGGAATACCCCGTCCGGATTCATGGCCAGGATTTCGGCCGCCGGGGTGGTGGCCGGAACCACCTGGACTTGGCAGCCCTTGCGGGAGAGAATCCGGAGCTGGTTGAACTTTATGCCGAAATCCAGGGCAACCACCTTGAGCCGGCCCGCGGCGCAGGTGGAGAACCCGCTGCCCGCGACCGGGCCGTCGTTCCAGCCGTATGGTTCCCGGGCCGTGACCTCGCGCACCAGATCCCGGCCCACGAGACCGGCGGATTCCCGCGCCTTACGGGCAAGCGAGGCCGGATCCAGGTCGCTTGTGGAGATGGCCGCCTTCATCGCCCCGGCCTTTCTGATGTGGCGGGTCAGGGCGCGGGTATCCACCCCCTCGATGCCGGGAACGCCGAAGCGGTTCAGAAAGTCGCGGAGGTTGCCGGTGGCGCGGAAGTTCGAGGGGATGTCCTGGTGTTCCCGGACCACGAAACCGCTCACGTGGATGGCCAGTGATTCCATGTCCTCGTCGTTGACCCCGTAGTTGCCGATCAGGGGATAGGTCATGGTCACTATCTGGCCGCGGTAGGATGGGTCGGTGAGCACCTCCTGGTAACCGGTCATGCCGGTGTTGAAGACGATCTCGCCGACCGTGTCCACCGGGCCGGTGAACGATCTGCCGGTGAAGGTCCGGCCGTCCTCGAGGGCGATCAATGCTTTCATTTATCTGTCCTTGAGAGCGCTGTTTTCTTTTAGAAAACGCCGGAACCCGGTGCAAGGGGTTTTCCGGCGGTTCATTTCCCGACAGCCCCGCAAGGGGCAGTCCGCATCAGTCCGTTTTTCAACGGGTTGCTATCTCTTCCGGCGGCCTTCGATGGCCGCAAGCAGCATCTCCGTCTGCCGCGCGGCCGCGCCGTGCATGTTCGCGGCCGTTTCCGCCGCGGCCCTGGCGAGTTTTTTGTATTCCTCGCTTTCCGGCGCGAGCCGGATGACCTCCTGCCGCAACATGCTTGCCGATTTCACTTCTACCGCGCCGTTGCCGTCGAGGATGGCGGCGGCGTCGGCAAAGTCGTCCATGTGCGGACCGTGGAACACCGGCGCCCCCCGTGCGGCCGCTTCCATTATATTATGCCCGCCGCGTTCCACAAGGCTGCCGCCGCAGAAAACCCAGGTGGCGAGCCCGTAGAGCGCGGCAAGGTCGCCCATGGTGTCCACCAGCACCACCGGGGCGCTTTCCTGCCCGCGGCGGCTGAAACGGATGAAGGGAAGTCCGGCCCGGCGGAGAATTCCTTCCACCTCTTCCAGCCTGTGGAGATGGCGGGGCGCGATCAGCAGGCGGAACCCCGAAATGGCATCAGCCATCTGCCGGTACTCGGCCGCGATCATCTCCTCCTCGCCGCTTCTGGTGCTTCCGGCCACCAGCACCCGCGCTCTTTCGTCCAGCCCGAGCTCGGCCCGGTACTGTTGCCGTTTTTCCGCCTCGTCCGGCGTAACCGGCTGATCGTACTTGATGTTGCCGCAGACTCTGGCCCGCTCCGGCCGGACTCCGAGGGCGAGGTAACGCTCCAGGTCGGATGCGGTTATGGCGCATACCGCGGCAAGCGCACGCATGAGCGGCTGCGCCAGGGCCCAGGCCCGCTCATACCGTTGGTGCGACCGCGCGCTCATCCTCGCGTTGGCGATCCCGGCCGGGATGCCGTTCCGCAAGACCTCTGCGAGTATGCAGGGCCACAGCTCGGTTTCCATGCATATGTAGGCCGCAGGACGGGCCCGTCTCACGGCCAGGGCCACGCATTCCGGCAGGTCGAGGGGGGCGTAGGTGAGCGCGGTGCCGGCGGGAAGCTCGCGCCGTGCCACGGCCATGCCCTGCCGGGTGACGGTGGAGACCATGAACCCGAACTCCGGCCGCGCTTTCCGCAAATGACCGATCAACACCCCGGCCGCCCTGACCTCGCCAACGCTCGCGGCGTGAATCCACAGAAGCGGAGCGCTGTTCCGGTTCACCGGAACCAGCCCCAGCCGCTGTACGGCCTCGCCGCGCTCCATGAACCAGGCTGCCGCGGCCGCGGCCGGAAACGCCACCGCTTCAAGCAACCTGCCTGCAAACCGGTATGACGCCAGGGCCAGCGCTTCCGCCGCCGTGGTGGACTGTCTGTCTTTGGCCATGACGTTATTCTGGTCCGTCCGTTGCACAACGAAGCTGCGCCTGCCGGTACGGCGTCGGAATCCGGTTTAAAATGCCCTGATTTCCTGGTAAACGGCGCTTTGCCGGACTCCTCCTCGTCTCGCCTGCGCTCGCGTTCGTTTTCAACAGACTGATATGCCGGAATCTCCCTGCGTGGAAAGGGCCGTGGCAGGAAAAACAGGCGGGAACTGCGGCCACTGCCGGAGAACCCCATCCCCGGCGGGGATGGTCACGGCAAAATCAAGACATTAAAACGGGAAATCGGGCCGCAGTCAACAGAAAGGTGGGGATGGGGCGGAGGGGGCATTGTCCCATGCTCCCGCTATTTTTTCTCCGCAGTTGCGGCAGGCACCTTCCCTTATTCCGTTCTGCCGGGAGATGAATCCGGTCCTTTCGATGAGGCAGCTCCCGCATTGCGGGCAGAAGGTGTTCTCGCCGTCGTCGCCGGGAAGGTTGCCGGTGTAGACGTACTTAAGGCCCGCGGCCAGGCCTGCGTCCCTGGCCCGCCGCAGGGTGACGGCCGGGGTAGGCGGCCGGTCGGTGAGTTCGAATGTCGGATGGAAACGGGTCACATGCCAGGGGATGTTCCGGTCCACTCCGGCGATGAACCCGGCGATGTCCGCGAGTTCGGCCTCGCTGTCGTTCAGCCCCGGAATGACCAGGGTGGTCACCTCCACCCAGACGCCCAGTTCCTTCATGAGGACTATGGTGTCGAGCACCGGCTGCAGGCGGGCCCCGCATATCTTCCGGTAGAAGGCGTCGGAAAAGGATTTCAGGTCAATGTTGTTCGCGCCGAGAAAGTGGGCGATGGCTCTGGAAGCCTCTTCCGAGGTGTAGCCGTTGCTGACAAAGATGTTTTCCAGTCCTGCCTTGCTTGCCAGCTCCGCGCAGTCGAGCGCGAATTCCATGAATATGGTCGGTTCCACATAGGTGTAGCTTATGGAGGAACAGCCCGTGGCCAGGGCCGCCTCAACCACCGCGGCCGGGCTGGTCTCCCTGCCCGTTATTGCGCCGTGGTTGCGGGCGGGGGACTGGGATATCTCGAAGTTCTGGCAATGGCGGCAGCGGAAGTTGCACCCCACCGTGGCGATGGACCAGGTGAGGCTGCCGGGGTGGAAGTGAAACAGGGGTTTTTTTTCAACCGGATCGGCGTTGCCGCTCACAAGGCGGCCGTAGACCAGGGAATGCAGCGTGCCGCCGCGGTTCTCCCGCACTCCGCAGATGCCGCGGCGGCCGTCCTTGATCCGGCAGCGGTGGGCGCAGAGGTTGCAGCGGACGTCGCCGGTTTTTTCGTCTTCTACGGTGTAGAATCGTGCCTCATGCATGTACATGGAAGCCGACGGGCAAGCTGATGGCTGATGATTTTTTTGTCCATTCCATGATGATGGATATGTTAGTCGGCGGAGCGGAGGGGGGGCAAGGAGAATACGCGGAATTCATGTCGTGGGGCGGCGTGGAAAGACCATCACCTTGCGGTTGTGTGCTTTTTTCTGGCAGGTTTCGTCCGGTGCGGCCGGGCGGCAAAAAAAAAAGCATAAAAGCCCCATTTAAAGCGTTGACAAGCATGCGGGCTTGTTTTACCTTGTCGCTCTCCTTGCGGGGGGCAGTATTGGTTGCCTGTTTTTTTTAAGCGAGGAGGTTTTAGTTTGAGCCGCGTTCGCCGTGGCGACCGGATGGTATTCCGGAGCAAGGCGCCGATCTTTGAGAACTGGACAGCAAGCAAGATACAGACGGGCCCGAGTCTGTAAGATTTTG
>JALWTY010000065.1 GCA_026993265.1 Desulfobacterales bacterium | reverse complement strand
GGCGTAGGCCGCCGGATTGACGGCCTCGTGGGCGGCGTGATGGGCGCCGTGCTGGATAATGGGGATGGCGGCGCCCCGTTTGAGACCGATGGAGACATAGTAGAGGATGATGGCCGACTGGAAGATGCTCATCCCCACCACCTTCTTCACCAGGTTGTTCTTGGCGATCATGGCGTAGAGGCCGATGAGGAGCAGGACGATATAGCTCCAGTAATTATATTTACTGACAATGGAATGGAGAAATTGATCCATGATGACTCCTTAACATAACTGATCAGTAGGTAATCACCCTAATATCAGCTTACAGCCCCTCGTCCATCTCCCCGCCCGAGGCGAGATCCACGTACAGGGAGAACATGATGCATAAGACGGTGATCGCCACCCCGACCTCGACCCCCAGCATACCGTGGGAGCGGGCCTCGATGGGGCCAAAGGGCATGATCCGCGCCCAGGCCGAGTAGTTGAGAAAATTCGACCCCAACAGCAGGCAGACAAAACCGATGCCGGAATAGATGAGCACCCCCACCGCGCTCAACCGGAGCACGGTCTTTTCCCGCAGCCGGGCAAGGACCGTTTTCAGATCGTAGGCCACGGCCAGCAGGATGAAGCCGGCGCCGAGGATGACCCCGCCCTGGAAGCCGCCGCCCGGACTGTGGTGGCCGTGGGCGACCACGTAGAGGGCGAAGAGCTGCATCATGGGGACGATCATCCGGGCCGCCGATTGCAGGATAAGGTCCTTGTCCTCGCGTTCGGGGCGCGGGTTCACCGCCTTTTGCCGGCGGCGGTGGGCGCGGCGCAGGATGGCGAAGACCGTGAGCCCGGCGCAGAAGATGACCGTGGTCTCGAACATGGTGTCATAGCCACGGTAATCGGCGAGCACCGAGGTCACGAAGTTGGGCACCGAGGTCTGTTCGAGCGAGTTTTCGATATAGTACTGGGAGACATGCACACTCGCGGGTGAGTTCGGGTCCCCCCAGTCGGGCAGATCGGCGGTGGCCGCGATCAGCAGGCCGCCCAAGAGGAGGGTGACGATCAGGGCAATGGCTTTCAATCCTTTGACCTCCTCTTGATATGCAGGGCGGTGCCCAGGAAGAGGACCGTACTGACCCCGGCCCCCACCGCCGCCTCGGTAAAGGCGACATCAACGGCGAGCATCTCGGTCCACATCAGGCACATGAGAAAACTGTACGCCCCAAAGACGATGGCGCTGCTCACCAGGTCCTTGAGGCAGAGCGAGATAATGGCGCTGGCAATGACGAGGACGAGGATCAGGACATCGCATTGCCAAAGGATCCAGTCCTGGAGATGAAAGAGCATAATCAGTCCTCCTCTCCTTGGCGGCGGGGCCAGTTCAGGAGTTTGTTTTTCCAGTATTCCACCTTGGCCTCGTAGCCTGCGTCCATGATGGCGTGGGTGGCGGTGGGACTGGCGATGAAGATCAGCACCGCGATGAAGATGATCTTGAAGCCCACCAGCAACGTGGACACCGAGAGGTGATGGAACTGATAGAGGGCGAGACCGAAGAGGATCAGCACCGTGGACAGGGTGTCGCCCTTGCCGGCGGCGTGCATCCGGGTATAGAAATCCGGGAAGCGGATCAGGCCGACGGTGGTGCCGATAAAAAACAGGGTGCCGGCCATGGTCAGGATGATGATGGCGATGTTCAAGGCCATGGCGCTACTCCTCCACCGGGTCCACAACGCGGTTGCGCTGGAAAAATCTCGCCGCCGCCAATGAGGTGATGAAGTTGAGCAGGGCATAAGTCAGGGC
>JALWTY010000064.1 GCA_026993265.1 Desulfobacterales bacterium | reverse complement strand
GTCCACGGTGGTGCCATCGGCGAAAAAGGGCATGTCCTCCTCGGGCAGCAGCCGGGAGACCACACCCTTGTTACCGTGACGGCCGGCCATCTTGTCGCCCACGGCCAGCCGCCGTTTGGTGGCCACATAGATCTTGACCATCTTGACCACGCCCGGGGGCAGGTCGTCGCCCTTTTCCATCCGCTCGACAATCCCCTGGTACCGCTTGCGGACAATCTCCTTCTGGGTATTGTAGCGGCGGGAGATGGCCTCGATCTCGCCCTCGAATTTTTTCCGGTCGGAAAAGTCCAGGCTGAAGAGTTTGGCGAACTCGACATGTTCCAGGACCTTGGCGGTGATCTTCTTGCCCAGCTTGAGCCGGACCTTGCCCTTGGCGTCCTTGATATCGGTCTTGGCGGTCTTGCCCACCAGGATCGCGGCCAGATCCTTGCGCACCCCCTTCTTGAGGCTCTTGATCTCGTCCTCCATGTCCCGGTTGAGCCGCTCGATCTCCATCTCCTCGATCATCAGCGACCGCTCGTCCTTGTCCACGCCCTTGCGGGAGAACACCTTGGCGTCGATGACCACACCCTCGATGCCGGGCGGCACCCGCAGGGAGGAGTCCTTGACATCACCGGCCTTTTCCCCGAAGATGGCCCGGAGCAGCTTTTCCTCGGGCGAGAGCATGGTCTCGCCCTTGGGGGTCACCTTGCCCACCAGCATGTCGCCGGCCCGGACCTCGGCACCGATCCTGATGATCCCGGACTCGTCCAGGTTGCGCAGGGCCTCGTCACCGACATTGGGAATGTCGCGGGTGATCTCCTCCTTGCCCAGCTTGGTGTCCCGGGCCATGGTCTCGAAGATCTCCACATGGACCGAGGTGAAGGTGTCCTCCTTGAGCAGCCGCTCGTTGACCAGGATCGAGTCCTCGAAGTTGTAGCCGCGCCAGGGCATGAAGGCGATGGTCACATTCTTGCCCAGGCCCAGTTCCCCGTTTTCGGTGGAGGGGCCGTCGGCCAGGACATCACCCTTTTTCACCCGGGTCCCGGGCAGGACCAGGGCCTTCTGGTTGAAACAGGTGTTCTGGTTGGACTTCTTGTACTTGGACAGCCGGTACACGGCCACGCCGGTCTCGAATCCGTCCGTGCCCGGCTTGTCGTAGCGGACCACCACCCGGTTGGCGTCCACGTCCTCGACCACCCCGTCCCCGGCCGCAAGCAGACAGGCGCCGGAGTCGCGGGCCACGTACTTCTCCATGCCGGTCCCGACCAGGGGCGCCGCGGTCTTGAGCAGAGGCACGGCCTGGCGCTGCATGTTGGAGCCCATCAGGGCCCGGTTGGCGTCGTCGTTCTCGAGAAAGGGAATCAGGGACGCGGCCACCGATACCAGCTGGTTGGGGGCCACATCCATGGCCGTGACCTCGTCGGCGTTGACCATGGTGACCTCGCCCTCGCGGCGGGCGATCAGATAATCCTCGACAATGGTGTCGTCCTCCATCTCCACCCGGGCCGGGGCAATGATCCGGTCCTGTTCCTGGAGGGCGGACAGGTACTCGACCTCGCTGCCGACCTTGCGGTCACGCACCGGCCGGTACGGCGTCTCGATGAACCCGTAGGGGTTGACCCGGGCATAAGTGGCCAGGGAGACGATCAGACCGATGTTCGGACCTTCCGGAGTCTCCACCGGGCAGATGCGGCCGTAATGGGTGGGGTGGACATCCCGGACCTCGAACCCGGCCCGTTCCCTGGACAGACCGCCCGGCCCCAGGGCCGAGAGCCGCCGCTTGTGGGTGACCTCGGAC
>JALWTY010000063.1 GCA_026993265.1 Desulfobacterales bacterium | reverse complement strand
ATCCCTTTACTGCTTCCGAACCACCTCGGCCGTGCAGGGGCACGGCCTTCCTCATCCCCTTTTCCCTTTCGCCTTCGGCGCTTGGGATTTTTTTTGACTCCACCGTCCCGAATCAGCCATCAGCGTTCAGAGTTCTGAAAAACTTTGCTGTCAGCAGAAGCCACGGAGCGGCGTGGAGGAACAGGTCGAACCAGTCCAGGGGGCGGACAAGGCGGCCTTGGGCCAGCATGGTCAGCTTTTCCCACAGATGCGGGGGAGAAAAGGGGGCAAGGCCCAGGGTAAGGCAGAGAATGATGAGCAGCGGCCAGCCAAGGGCGTCGATAAAGGCGAACATTAGACGTAAGTAGTCACAGGGTATCCGGCAGTAATTACCTGAAAAGCCTTTCCCGTAAGCGGTTACGGGGTGTCGGAGATGCAAGGCACCGGCCGGCGAAGCGTACTCATTGCTACGTGAGCCGGCCGGTAACGCCGCAGATTCGGCACCCCGTGACCGCTTACCATCAGACTTTTTTCTTGATGTCGAGAACCGGGGTGCCGTCAAGGGCGTCAACCCCCTTTACCTTTATCCGTCCAGGCTCCACCTCCAGGACTTCGACCTCGGAGATGGCGATGGGGTTGGGCCGCATCGGGCTTCTGGTGGAAAAGACCCCGGTGAGTCCCCGGGAGCGGTCGCCCCGGGGATAGACCTTGAGGGCGGAACGGTCGGCCCGGTCGAACCAGTAAAGAACCACGATCTCCTGGCCGGGTTTGATGTCGGCCATGGCCTCGTGGTAGTCGGGAAATATCTCGATATCGCCGGTGACGTCCGAGATATCGTAGTTGCGGGGAACCTGGGAGCGGTTGCGCAGACCGCAGTGGAGCACCCCGACCGGCGTCAGGATGATATTTCCGTTCATCGGCCCGGGCCGGTTTATTTGCTGCTCGATTTCTTGAGACTGCTGCCGTCGTCGATGATGTAGATGTCACCGTGGACGTTGGAGCCCGCGCCCATGACCACGCTGTTCTCGTAGTTGTCGCCGTCGGTGGCGAGCCCTTCCTCACCGGCCTTGCGGGCCACCGCTGCCTGGGATTTGGCCTTCTGGATGATGAACTTGATGTTCTTGTCGGTCTTGGTGGCGGTGTCATAGCTGGCGATGCTGTCATCGGTGTAGCTGCCCATGCCGTCGTCCAGATCCCCGGCCAGGCTGGCGGCGCAGAATACGCTCAGGGAGAAAAGTGCGGAAAAGGCAAAAACGGCTGCGGTCTTCATCTTGCTACCTCGTCTTAAAAAACTGTAAAAGCGAAAAGGTTGCCCGGGCATGTGCGCCCGGGCAACCGTCTGTTGCCATTCCGGCCGGCAAAAACAGCGTTTTGCCGGACCGTCAGCAGATGATATCAACCTGGCCGGGCTTATTCAACCTCGACCGACCCCATGCTGGCGGTGGCGCCGCGTCCGATGGCGACGTTTGCGCTCTTCTCGATGTTGGCCTGGTTGGAGACCAGCCCGCTGACATTGGCGTTCTTGATGGTGACGGAACCCATGTTTGCGGTGGCGCCGCGCCCGATGGCGACGTTTGCGCTCTTTTCAACCCTGGAGTTGTTCATCACCCGGCCCCTGACATTGGCGCCGCGCATGGTGACGGAGCCCATGTTTGCGGTGGCGCCGCGTCCGATGGCGACGTTTGCGCTCTTGTTGACCCTGGACTTGTTCATGACCATGCCGCTGACCCTGGAGCCGCGCATGGTGACGGAGCCCATGTTTGCGGTGGCGCCGCGCCCGATGGCGACGTTTGCGCTCTTGTTGACCCTGGACT
>JALWTY010000062.1 GCA_026993265.1 Desulfobacterales bacterium | reverse complement strand
CCCCCTAATCCCCTAAAAAAAATGGGCGCCCCGAAGGGCGCCCGCTTAGGAAGAAGGGTTTTATTCCCTGTACTGCCTTTGGTCTTGCCTCGAGCCTTTTAGAACCAGGCCTCGAGCGACAGGTAGACGCGGTGCATCTTGTCCACCGGCACGTTGAACTGGGCGTTGAGCGGATCGTTGGCCAGGTCGTCGATCTTGACCGGCTCACCCAGCCAGAAGCCGCTGCCGGTGTACTCGTAGTCGTAGTACTGGTAGCCGAGCCGCATGAAGGCCTTGGAGTACTTGCTGATCTTCTCGCCCGCCGGGATGTTCCAGATGGTGTAGGCCTCGCCCACGTGACCGCGGGTGGCGAGCTTGGAGGCATAGACCTCGTCGTGGCCCGGGGTGAAGGAGATCCAGTTCTTGGTGCCGTAGTTGTACTCCAGGCCGAAACGCCACTCGTCACCCATGTCGTAGCGCACGCCGGTGTAGAAGGAGTAGCCGTCCTTGTCCTCGGGATCGTTGAACCAAGAACCGAGCAGGCTCGTGCCCATCTCGTCGTAACCCTTGGCGTCGGTGCGGCTCCAGCCGGCGGCGAAGAAGTAGTGCAGGTCGTTGACCTTGCTCATGTACACCGTAGAGGTGTGGTAGATGTTGCCGAGGTTGGCGCGGTCAAGAATGAGGTTGGTATCAGAGTTCATAGGATCAAAGTTGATCTGCCCATTCTGATACAGATAGTATTCAACCGGATTGCCAAAGGTAATGTTGTCAGGAATATTGAAGATGTTGGCGGCGACAAAGGACTGGAAGTTGAAGAAACGGTCGCCCTTCTTGAACACATCCCAGGAGATGCCGCCGAAATCGACATCGTTCAGGCCGTCGCCGTTCTCGGTGGGGCCGGACTCGAAGCCGCGGCCGTAGCAGAGGCGGACGCGGCCGGGCAGGTCCTCGATGCCGAAGAGGTTCTCGTAGGCGTAGCCCAGGGAGAGGCCGTCAAAGGGGTAGTTCATGTAGGCCACCGGGGTGGCCATTTTCTTGTCAGCCCCGAGGCGGAGCTGGGCCGGAGGCCCGTCGGTGACCGGCCGGCGGCCGATGGAGAACCAGACGGGCAGGTCGGCGATGTTGTTCCAGTTGATGAAGGCCCGGTCCACCCGGAGGACGTTGTCCTCGGGCTGGCGGGTGGAGGAGCCGTCAAAGGACATGTCGCTGTACATGAAGGGGCCGCCGCCCATTCCGTTGTTGTAGGTGTAGTCAACCGCGTTGTTCTGCATGCCCCAGACCTTGTACATGGCCAGCCGGCCCTTGAACTCCAGGTTCTCGGTGGCCTTGGCCCGGATGTTGAGACGGAAGCGGTTGGTGTAAAGGGTGTCGTTGTCGTGGTCGGTGCTGGCGACAGTGCCGTAACCCATTTCGCTGAATATCGCCTGACGGGCGGCCGGGCCAACCGACTTCATGAACGCCACCAGATTCTCCATACTGGTGAAAGACGGGGTGAGCATAGTAATCGGTGCAGCCATATAGCCGCCAGCCGTTAGAATGTTGCTCACCGTGGTGCCAAAGGTGCGCTGCAACGCAGCAAACTCTGTAGATGTTACATCTGTATTCCCTATTGTATATCCACCAGAAGAATTAACTGCCGCAGAAGGGTTACTAGCCGCCGTCTGGAAATCGCCGGCAAAAGCACTGACAAGCGCACCCGGATTGTTAGCCTCATACCGGTTCATCACATTACCGGTGGTCCAGAAATCGGCGACGCCGTGACCGATGTCCATCGCAGTGTAATGCTCGGCAGACTCCGCGGTCACATAGTTGGCCATGAAGCGGAAATCGCCGTAGAACTTGATCCGGGAGGCCAGGTCCCAGGTCTCGGAGTTGTCCTCCATGTCGGCGATCTTTGACTCCAGCTCTTCCACCCGCTGCTGGAGTTCCTCGACGCTTGCGGCCTTGGCGAGATGGGCCGCGGCCGGCACGGTCAGAAGGCCGGCGACCACCAGGGTTGAGAGTTTTTTCAGCATCTCTTTTCTCCTCTTTCTTTGGTTCCCAGCAACGGCCCGGCCGCGCCGCTGCGCGGCCCGGGCCGACAACCACGGGATTGCCGCTGCCGCAGGCCAACCCCCCTCCTCAAAAAGGCGCGGGAGCCCCCGCGCCGCCTTGCCTAATCAGACGCCTCGCCGCCGGGCGAATCCTTGCAGCCGAAACGCTTTCTCACGCAGGTCATGATGCTGGCCAGGGCCGGTTCCTCGACCGAGTAGAAGACCTTTCTCCCCTCCCGGCGGCAGACCAGGAGCCCCCGGTCCTTGAGCAGCCGCAGGTGCTCGCTGGCCACGTTCGGGGGAATCCCGCAGGCCTCGGCCAGCTTGCCCACCGAGCACGGCGTCAAAAGGAGTATCTGAATCATCCGCAAGCGGTGGGGATGGGCGATGGTCCGCAGACACCCCGCGGCCCGCTCGAGATCCTCCACCGGGATGAGCCCGGCCTCCTCCTCTTTTGTCAGACATGTCTCGACCATGATCTATCTATATATATAAACTTCACGACATGTCAACATTTTGCATGCATATACCACATTGTGGCATAAAGGACAACAAAAACATTCCCCCCTGAACCCGTGAGATTTCCCGTAGGGTGCGCCGTGCGCACCAATAGCCTTGACAGCCCCTTGAAAAACTACTGCGCTTGACGATGCGGCGTCAAAATCCGGCTCAAAATGCTCATTTACTCCATGTAAACTGCGCTTTTTCGCCGGATTTTTCCTTGCCTCGTCTGCGCTCGCGCTCGTTTTCAACGGGCTGCCATGTGCCCGAAAAAGCCGAAGTTCCTTGTTTCCCGGCAGACAGCCTGTTATTTATATTCTTTTTTGGCATCATCGCGGCAAACCCTTCAAAATCAGGAACCCGGAACAAATGCACTTTCAGGACATAATCCTCACCCTCAATAAATACTGGGCCGAACAGGGCTGCGCGGTGATGCAGCCCTACGACATGGAGGTGGGCGCGGGCACCTTCCACCCCGCCACCCTGCTCCGCGCCCTGGGCCCCGAACCCTGGGCCGCGGCCTACGTCCAGCCCTCCCGGCGGCCCACCGACGGCCGCTACGGCGAAAACCCCAACCGCCTCCAGCATTACTACCAGTACCAGGTGGTAATAAAACCGTCGCCGCCCGACATCCAGGACCTCTACCTCGGCAGCCTGGAAAGGTTCGGGCTCGAGATGAAAAAACACGACATCCGCTTCGTGGAGGACGACTGGGAATCCCCCACCCTCGGGGCGAGCGGCCTCGGCTGGGAGGTCTGGCTCGACGGCATGGAGATAACCCAGTTCACCTACTTCCAGATGTGCGGCAGCCAGGAGCTTCACCCGGTCACGGTCGAGGTCACCTACGGGCTCGAGCGCATCGCCATGTACCTGCAGGAGGTGGAAAGCGTTTACGACATAAGCTGGAACGATACCCTCTCCTACGGCGACATCTTCCTCCAGGCGGAACGCGAGTTCTCCCGCTTCAACTTCGAGGAGGCCAACGTCGAGTTCCTCTTCTCCCTGTTCGACACCTGCGAGGCCGAGGCCCACAGGCTCGTGGCCGAGGGGCTGGTGCTGCCCGCCTACGACTACTGCCTCAAGTGCTCCCACACCTTCAACCTCCTCGACGCGAGAAAGGCGATCAGCGTGGCCGAACGCACCCGCTTCATCGGCCGGATAAGAAACATCGCCAGAAAATGCGCCAAGGCCTACATCGACCAGCGCGAGGAGATGGGGCATCCCCTTTTGCGCTGAGGCGCAAAAGGGGGGAAGACAGAAAACAGAAGACAGAGGACAGAAGAATGGTGCGCACGGCGCACCATACGTTTCCGGTTGTTTACGAGGCCATCAAAATTGACGGCGGCCCAAAAACATAGCAACCCATACGGCATTGACGTATAATAAGGAAGTAACATTTATTGAGGCTCCGCTATTTTCAAGGGTGGTCTATGAATACCTGACGGAAGATGAGTTTTCCGCCCTGCAATGGACTCTGGTTCTACGACCGGAGGCTGGCAAGATAATCCCCGGCAGCGGCGGCCTGCGGAAAATAAGATGGACGGCCAGGGGCCGGGGCAAGAGAGGCGGCACCCGGATTATTACTGGCAGTCAGCACACAAGGAAATATGGCTGCTCACCATCTACGCGAAAAACGAGGCCGAAAACATCCCGGCCCACATCCTGAAGAGGATCAGGGAGGCAATGGAGCCATGAAGCGAGATATAGGGCAGGAATTACTCGAAGGTATCGCGGCAATCAAGGCGGGCGAAGGCCGTAAATTCACCGTGGAAATGCCTGATAACGTCAAGGCCGTCAGAAAGAAAACGGGCTTGAGCCAAAACGCCTTTGCCGGACTTATTGGGGTCAGTGTCCGCACCCTGCAGGAATGGGAACAGGGAAGACGCAAACCACGCGGCCCGGCCAAGGCGTTGCTGCGAATCGCCTTCCGGCACCCGGAAGCATTACTGGATTAGCAGAATGGTGCGCACGGCGCACCATACGAGTGGGCTGAAAAGGCGGCCTCCACCAGAAAAAAAACATGACTCCGGCGAACGAGCCGGCACGGAAAATCAAATCGTCCAGCGGCCGGACGGCCGCTTCCTCTCAGATACTTTTTCCTTTTGCCTTTTAACTTTTGCCTTCGCCCCGAAAGGGGCGAATGGCGGCGTCCCTTGCGGGCCGCTTTTTTTCACTTGAATTCCGCATCCTCCCGATGGCATAACCATAAGTAATATTTTGTGGAGGCAGATCAATACAAACGAGGAACAGCAGGAAAAAAACCATGAAAAAACTCATCGCAGCGGCAATGGCGGCGGCCTTGCTGGCCCCGGCCGGGCCGGCCCTGGCCCTGGTGGAAGATACCGACGTCCAGACCATGGACTTCCGTTTCAACAACCCGGGGGCCCGGGCCAACGCCATGGGCGGGGCCTTCATCGGCGTGGCCGACGACGCAACCGCCGCCTACACCAACCCGGCCGGGCTCACCATCCTGACCAGGCCGGAGATGTCGGCCGAGTTCAAGTACGCCAACAACACAAACCGGGTGTACGACACCGCCACCGACTACACCGACTACAACGACGAGACCACCGGGGCATCCTTCCTGAGCGCGGTCTTCCCCCGGGAGAACGCCACCGTGGCCATCTACCGGCAGCAGTTCATCAGCACCGACCTCAGCTTCCGCTTCGGCGGGGCCAGCAACAAGGTCGATCTCAACGGCAGCATCTACGGGATCGGCATGGGAATCAAGGCGTCCGACATGGCAAGCCTCGGCTTCTCGGTGGGGTTCGCCACCCTGGACTACTTCTTCGAGGCGAGGAAAGGCGACATCAACGCTCCCCTTTCCACCGGCGGGCAGGGCTTTATCCATCAAGTCAACGGCGAGGACTCGAGCGAGTACTATTCCGCCTCCCTGCTCCTCTCGCCGGTGGAATCCTTCAGCCTGGGGATGGTGTTCCGCTACGGCCCCGAATTCGATACCCGGATGAACCTGACCGAAGCGAGCAATATCAACATAGCAACAACAGATATCACTACTTACCAGCTCTACAACCTCGACAACAGGATGAAGGTGCCGGACGTGTACGGCGTGGGCATTTCCTGGCGGCCGCTCTCCAGCCTGACCATTGCCGCCGACTACAACAAGATAAAGTACTCCCAGCTCTCCCGTGACCTCGTGGTCCTGCCCGCGCACGCCAGCGCCAGCCCTGACCAGTTCCGGATCGACGACGCCGACGAGTACCACGCCGGGCTCGAGTACGTCCTCGACCTGGGCGGGTTCCCGCTCGCGCTCAGGGCCGGGTACTACTTCCGCCCCGACCACCGCTTCTATTACACCGGCAATGATCCGGCCATAAGAAACATGTACCATCCCGGCGAGGACGAGGACATCTACTCCGGCGGTTTCGGCATGGTGCTGGGGGAAAAGGTGCAGCTCGACGCGGCCGCGATGACCGGCGACTTCACCGAGGAGTACACGGTGAGCATGGTGTACCGTTATTGAGCCCCGCGGCCGCGGGGCTCAATAACGGAAGGCAAAAGGCAAAAGTAAAAAGGCAAAAGTATGGTGGCGGCCCCTTCGGGGCCGCGCTCATTATCAGGAGTCAGGAAGCAGGGGACAGGAGACAGTGGGCTGCCCGGTTTCACACCCCGAAACAAAACTGGTTTCTGGTTTCTGGGTTCTGGGTTCTGGGTTCTGGCAGCCTTCGCCCCGAAGGGGCGAATGGCGGAAGTGCATGGGAATCGAACCCACCCACCAGGCTGTTAACCCGGTGCACCGGATTTGAAGTCCGGGAGGGCCACCAGCGCCCTTTCCACTTCCGCTCGCAACGGTAAAGAATAGTGCAGACGGTGGCGGCTGACAAGCATAAATCGCCAGCCATCCCTGTTTATAACAGCCCGTTGAAAAACGTAGCGAGCGCAGATGAGGCAAGGAAGAATCCGGCGAAAAAGCGCGGTTTACATGGAGTAAATGAGCATTTTGAGCCGGATTCTGACTTGAGAATCATCAAGCGCAGTAGTTTTTCAACGGGCTGACAAGCATCACCCCGCCGCAAAAACGCTTGCAAATTGCCCGGCTATACTATAATTAAACCGTGAAATCCGGCTGGCCGGTCCGGCAGCCGTCTTCTTTCAACCCCGCAGATTCCCAGGCATTGTTGATCTGGTAAAATTCTCGCCATCCTTTCCCCAATGCGGACAATCCGATACCCATGGACTGTGACACCCTCAAAAGGCAGATAAAAAACTGGTATATCCAAGTGCAGGAAGAATCGCTCGCCCCTGCGCGTATGGTCATGTTCATGCGCGAACATGCAAGCCGCTGCACCACCTGCCTTGCCGACGCCATGGTCAACCACGAGATCGACCGTATCATCAAGCGCTACCTCCCGGAAGACAAGATTCCGGAAGACCTCAGGGTTCACGACCGGGCCTCCCTCTCGATGGCCGCCCTGGCCGCTCTCAACATCCCTGAAGAGGATGACGCCGGGACAGACGCCGAAGATACCGACGAGCAGGGGTAACACGCCAGGCACAAAACAAAGGCCCCCGGAGCCTGAAAGAGGCTCCGGGGGCCTTTGTTTATTCTCACCGGATCTCTCCGGACTATTATCTGGTGGCGATGCAGGGACTTGAACCCCGGACACTACGGATATGAGCCGTATGCTCTAACCAACTGAGCTACATCGCCTTCCGGGCCTGCGGACAAGCCCGTCCGCAGGCTGTTTTATATGAATTATTTTGCCGCGCTTGTCAATACCGATGGCCTCGTTTTTACGAGGCGGAAAACCAAAGCATGGCTTCTGCTTTCCTATTGCGCGCCGGCACACGAAAAAGCGGGGCCGTTTCCGGCCCCGCTCATCCTCACATCATAACGGCCCGGGACCGGCTTACATCATGCCGCCCATACCGCCCATGCCGCCCATGCCGGCAGCGCCCATGCCGCCTGCGGCGGCACCGCCCTT
>JALWTY010000061.1 GCA_026993265.1 Desulfobacterales bacterium | reverse complement strand
GGAGCATCAGCATTGGCAGCAGGCGACGACAGAAAAAAGACCCTGGATTCGGCCATATTCCAGATAGAAAAACAGTTCGGCAAGGGCGCGATCATGCGCCTTGGCACCGACCGGGCCGAGGCGGTGCCGGTCATCTCCACCGGCACCATCGGCCTTGACATCGCCACCGGCGTGGGCGGCATCCCCCGGGGAAGGGTGACCGAGATCTACGGCCCCGAGTCCAGCGGCAAGACCACCCTGGCCCTGCACGTGATCGCCGAGGCCCAGAAGGCCGGCGGCAACGCCGCCTTCATCGACGCCGAGCACGCCCTCGACATCCACTACGCCCAGCGGCTCGGGGTCAACATCGACGACCTCCTTGTGGCCCAGCCCGACTACGGCGAGCAGGCCCTGGAGATCGCCGAGATCCTCATCCGCAGCGGCTCGGTGGACGTGATCGTGGTGGACTCGGTCGCCGCCCTGGTGCCCAAGGCCGAGATCGACGGCAACATCGGCGATTCCCACGTGGGGCTCCAGGCCCGGCTGATGAGCCAGTCCATGCGCAAGATGACCAGCATCCTCAACCGCACCCGCACCGCCCTCATCTTCATCAATCAGATAAGGATGAAGATCGGGGTGATGTACGGCAACCCCGAGACCACCACCGGCGGCAACGCCCTCAAGTTCTACAGCTCGCTCAGGCTCGACATCAGGAAGCTCGCCGCGATCAAGGACGGCGCCGACCTGGTCGGCAACCGCACCCGGGTCAAGGTGGTCAAGAACAAGGTGGCCCCGCCGTTCAAGACCGTGGAATTCGACATCGTCTACGGCGAGGGCATCTCCAAGACCGGCGATCTCCTCGACCTGGCCGTGGCCCAGGAGATCGTGGACAAGAGCGGCGCCTGGTACTCCTACAACGGCGAGCGCATCGGCCAGGGCCGCGAGAACGCCAAGGCCTTCCTCAAGGAGCACCCGGAGATCATGGCCGACATCGAGACCAGGATACGGATGGGTTACGGCCTGCCGGTGGAGGAAAAGGCCCGGGCCGCAGAGTAGCCGCCACGGGATTGAAGCCCGCATCCGCGCCGGTTCCGGGACGATCCGGGACCGGCCGGTTTTTTTGTCCCGCGCCGTTTTTTGCGGCCGGGCCGAAGCGTCAGCGTTTTTCATCATCGAAACAGAGGCAGCACAAGCGATGACAGGCGACGAGATCAGAAATAAATTCCTTGAATACTTCGCCGCGCACGGCCACGAGGTGGTGGAGAGCTCCTCCCTCGTGCCCCACGACGATCCCACCCTGCTTTTCACCAATGCCGGCATGGTCCAGTTCAAGCGGCTGTTCATGGGCGAGGAGAGGCGCGCCTATGTCCGGGCCGCGTCCTCGCAGCGCTGCGTCCGGGCCGGCGGCAAGCACAACGATCTCGACAACGTCGGCTACACCGCCCGCCACCACACCTTCTTCGAGATGCTGGGCAATTTCTCCTTTGGCGACTACTTCAAGCAGGACGCCATCCGGTTCGCCTGGAACTTTCTCGTGAACGAGATCGGGCTCGACCGCGGCCGGCTGTGGGTCTCGGTCTTCGAGGACGATGACGAGGCGGCCGCCATCTGGGAAAAGGAGATCGGGGTCGCGCCGGAGCGCATCGTCCGCATGGGCGAGAAGGACAACTTCTGGGCCATGGGCGACACCGGCCCCTGCGGCCCCTGCTCCGAGATCCACTTCGACCAGGGGCCGGAGGCGGGCTGCGGCCGGGAGGGCTGCTCGGTCGAATGCGACTGCGACCGTTACCTCGAGATCTGGAACCTGGTCTTCATGCAGTTCAACCGCAGCGAGGACGGCCGTCTCGATCCCCTGCCCAGGCCCAGCATCGATACAGGCATGGGGCTCGAGCGGATCGCGGCCGTGGTCCAGGGCAAGCTCTCCAACTACGATTCCGACATCTTTGCCCCGCTTCTCGCCCGCATCGGCGAGGTTGCCGGGGTGCGCTACGGCGCGGACGAAAGGAGCGACACCGCCATGCGGGTCATCGCCGACCACGCCCGCGCCACCGCCAACCTCGTCGCCGACGGGGTCTTTCCGTCGAACGAGGGCCGCGGCTACGTCCTGCGCCGGATCATGCGCCGCGCCATCCGCTACGGCCGCGAGCTGGGGCTCGACGAGCCCTTTTTCGCCAAGGTGACCGCCGCGGTGGTGGACTGCATGTCCCAGGCCTTTCCCCACCTCAGGAAAGAGGAGAAACTCATCGCCCGGGTGGTGGACAACGAGGAGGAACGCTTCCTCGCCACCATCGATCACGGCCTGGAGATGCTGCGCGGCGAACTCGACCGGCTGAGGAGCGCCGGGGAAAAGGTGGTGCCGGGCGACTTCATCTTCAGGCTCTACGACACCTACGGCTTTCCGGTGGACATCGTCCGCGACATCGCCATCGAGCAGGGGATGCGCGCCGACGAGGAGGGATTCGAGCGGGCCATGGCCGGGCAGAAGGAAAAGTCGCGGCGGTCGTGGAAGGCTGCCGGCCTTGCCGGAGTCGGCCGGGCCTTGAGCGAGGCTTCCTCCCGGATCAGTCCCAGGTTTGTGGGTTACGACCGCACCGTGCACAAGAGCAGGATCGCGGCGCTTTTGAGCGCTGACGGTGAAAAGGCCCTCGAACGGGCCGGCGCCGGGGAAGAGGTCCTGGTTGTTGCCGAGGAGACACCGTTCTACGCCGAGAGCGGCGGCCAGGTGGGCGACACCGGCGAGATCCGCGCCGCGGACGCGGTGGCGGCGGTGGAGGACACCGTGACCATGGCCGGGATCATCGTTCACCGGGCCAGGGTCGAGGAGGGAGAGCTTGCGGCCGGGGCCGAGGCCGTTTTGAAGGTGGACCGTGAGCGCCGCCGGATGACGGCCGCGAATCACACCGCCACCCACCTGCTCCACGCCGCCCTGCGCGAGGTTCTCGGCGACCACGTGCGCCAGGCCGGTTCGGTGGTCGAGCCCGGGCGGCTGCGTTTCGATTTTTCCCATTTCGCTCCCATGACCCGGGAGGAGATCCACCGGGTCGAGGACATTGTCAACCGCGAGATCCGCAGAAACCCGCGCCTCGAGACCTCGGTGGTCAGCCGCGACGAGGCGATGGCGGCCGGGGCTACCGCCCTTTTCGGCGAAAAGTACGGCGACGAGGTCAGGATGGTGGCGGTGCCGGATTTTTCCCTCGAACTCTGCGGCGGCACCCATGTTGCGGCCTGCGGCGAGATCGGCCTTTTCCGCATCGTGTCCGAGTCCGGGGTCGCGGCCGGGGTCAGGAGGATCGAGGCGGTCACCGGGCCTGCGGCGCTCTTGCGGGTGCGCGGGCAAGAGGAGCTTTTGCACGAACTGGCCGCAGCCCTCAAGACATCGGTGGACAGCCTGCCCGGCAAGGTGGAGAAACTGCGCCAGCGGGTCCGCGACCTCGAACGCGACATCGAGCGGATGGCCGGCTCCCGGGTGGATGCGGAGTCGATCATCGCCTCGGGTGAGGATGTGGACGGGGTGAGGGTGGCTGCGGCCAAGGTCGCGGCCGATTCGCCCAAGACCCTGCGCGAACTCGGCGACCGGGTGCGGGAGAAGCTCAAGAGCGGGGTGGTGGTGCTCGGGGCCGAATGCCGCGGCAAGGCGGCGCTTCTCGCCCTGGTCAGCGATGATCTTGTGGACCGCTGTCCCGCGGGCGAGGTGGTCAAAAAGGTCGCGGCCATCGTCGGCGGCGGTGGCGGCGGCAGGGCCGACATGGCCCAGGCCGGGGGCAGCAGCCCGGAAAAGCTGGACGAGGCCATGGCCGCGGTGACGGCCATTGTCAGGGAGATGCTCTAGCACCTTCCTGGAACCGTGACGGCTTCGCGCCGCCGTGGGTAATTGCCCGATTTCGTGCGTTTGCAGTTGTCTCGAGCCTCTGGCGGAAAATTCACCCCGCCGCCCGAACGTCGCGGATCCAGGAGCTGCCCCGGATGAAACTTAAGCCGCACCTTAAACACGGCGCTGCCCGCCGGCGTATCTGGGCGAGCTGGCGCGGGAAATCGCGGCGGGAAAATTATTGACACGATTCCGCTTATGGATTAGAAAACCTGCTATTCACTGAACCGCGGTTCAGTGAACGCCTGCGGAACCTGTCATAACATATCAATAATATCAGCAAGTTAAGGAGTGCATGATGATCACTATTGACGTGACCATGTTCATCCAGATCGTAAACATTTTTATTCTGATCGTGGTTCTGAACATCGTTCTCTACCGGCCGATCCGTTCCATCCTCGCGGAGAGGAAGAAGGTGTTCGCCGGGCTGGGCCGCGACATCGAGACCTTTCACAAGAACGCCGAGATGCGGCTCGAGGAGTTCGAGGCCAAGATCGCCGAGGCCAGGGTCAGCGCCAAGGCGAAGATAGACGAGGCCAGGGCCGAGGGCCAGGCTGCGGCCGGAGAAAAGGTCGGGGCGGTGAGGAGCGAGGTTGAGGCCGACAAGGCTGCGAAACTGGAGGCGCTCGAAAAGGACCGGGCCGCGGTGGCGGCCGAGCTTTCGGGCCAGGTCGAGGATTTCGCCCGCGATATGGCGGCAAAGGTTCTGGGGAGGGCTGTCTGATTATGTCGAGGTTTTCTGCAAGAAGCGTCAGGGTGGCGGGAGCCGTGGCCGTGGTTGTCGCGGTGGCGGCGGTGGCCGTGGCTGCGGAGCATGGCGGCGCCGGCGGGCATTCCGCGCCCCTGTTCACCCATGAGAAGCTGATGGATCTGCTCTGGCGGACACTCAACTTCGCGGTTCTGGTGGTGATTCTGGTCAAGTTTCTGAAAAAGCCCATCGCCAACGGGCTTGCGGCCCGGCGGCAGGCGATAAGGAACGAGTACGAGGATCTCGAGGCCCGCAAGGCCGAGGCTGAGGCCAAATATAAGGAATATGAGGCGAAGATCTCGAAGCTCGACGAGGAGGTCGAGAAGATCATCGCTGCGGCGGTGAGCCAGGGCGAGGCCGAAAAGGCCAGGATCATCGCCGAGGGCGAGCGGGCCGCGGACGACATCCGGCGTCAGGCCGAGAACGCGGTCGCCAACGAGATCGCCGAGGCCCGCCGTCGGCTGCGGGCCGAGATCGCCGAGGAGGTCGCGGCGGCGGCGGAAAAGATCATCCGGGAGGGTCTCACTCCCGAGGATCACCGCCGCCTGATTGAGGACAATCTTGCCAAAGTGGGGGCGATTCAGTGAAAAACACCGTTCTGGCAAAGAGGTATGCCAAGGCCCTGTTCGCCGTTGGCAAGGAGGATGATTCCCTCGACGCCTTCAGCGAGGCCCTCCAGGGGCTGGCTGAAGTCTTGAAAGACGCCGAGGTGGAGGACGCGCTCGTCAACCCGGTCTATCCTCTGGATGTGCGGCGCAAGGTCATGGCCACCCTGGCCGGGGCCGTCGGCGGCGGCGAGGTGATGGCCCGCTTCCTTGAGCTTCTGGTCGAGAAGCGCCGGGCCGGAATCCTCGCCGAGGTGGCCGAAGTCTTCCAGGCCATGGTGGATGAAGACAGGAACCGTTGCCGCGGTACCGTGGTCACCGCTGTCGAGATCGACGACGAGCTCGCCGGCCGGATCAGGGAGACGCTCGAAAAGATAACCGGCAAGCAGGTCGAGCTCAGCCGCGAGGTCGATCCCGCCATCATCGGCGGGATGGTGGCCCGGGTCGGCGACCTGGTGCTGGACGGGAGTATAAAGACCCAGTTGCGGGGTATCAAAGATTCCATCAAGGGGAGAGCATAACCAATGCAGATAAACGCCTCAGAGATCAGTCAGATAATCAAGGGTCAGATCAAGGAGTACGAGAGCAAGGTCGATCTGAATGAAGCCGGCACCGTCATCTCGGTCGGCGACGGTATCGCCCGTGTCCACGGGGTCGAGAAGTGCATGGCCATGGAGCTCCTCGAGTTCCCCAACAACATTCTCGGCATCGCCCTGAACCTGGAGGAGGACAACGTCGGCTGCGCCATCCTGGGCGACGTCCGCCACATCAAGGAGGGCGATCCGGTCAAGCGCACCGGCAGGATCGCCGAGGTTCCGGTCGGCCCCGAGATGGAGGGCCGGGTGGTGGACGGCGTGGGCAACCCCATCGACGGCCAGGGCGAGATCAAGGCCAAGGAGTACCGCAAGATCGAGGTGCTCGCCCCCGGCGTCATCCAGCGCAAGAGCGTGCACGAGCCCTGCTACACCGGCGCCAAGGCGGTGGACGCCATGACCCCGGTGGGCCGCGGTCAGCGCGAGCTGATCATCGGTGACCGCCAGATCGGCAAGACCGCCCTGTGCATCGACGCGATCATCGCCCAGAAGAACACCGACGTCCACTGCATCTACGTGGCCATCGGCCAGAAGAAGTCCACCGTGGCCCTGGTGGTCGAGGCCCTGCGCAAGAACGGCGCCATGGACTACACCACCGTGGTCGCGGCCTGTGCCTCAGATCCGGCGCCCATGCAGTACATCGCCGCCTTTGCCGGCTGCGCCATGGGCGAGTACTTCCGCGACAACGGCCAGCACGCGCTCATCATCTACGACGACCTCTCCAAGCAGGCGGTGGCCTACCGCGAGCTCTCCCTGCTGCTGCGGCGTCCTCCGGGACGCGAGGCCTTCCCCGGCGACATCTTCTTCAACCATTCCCGCCTGCTCGAGCGCGCCGCCAAGGTCAGCGACGAACTCGGCGCCGGGTCCCTCACCGCCCTGCCCATAATCGAGACCCAGGCGGGCGACGTTTCCGCCTACATCCCGACCAACGTCATCTCGATCACCGACGGTCAGGTCTACCTCGAGCCCGACCTCTTCTTTGCCGGCATCCGCCCGGCCATCAACGTCGGCCTCTCGGTCTCCCGCGTCGGCGGCGCGGCCCAGGTCAAGGCGATGAAGCAGGTGGCCGGCACCCTCAGGCTCGACCTCGCCCAGTACCGCGAGCTCGCCGCCTTTGCCGGATTCGGTTCCGATCTCGATGCCGCCACCCAGGCCCAGCTCACCCGCGGCGAGCGGTTGGTCGAGATCCTCAAGCAGCCGCAGTACCAGCCGCTGCCGATGGAGAAGCAGGTCGTCATCCTTTTCGCCGGCACCCGCGGTTTCCTCGACACCCTGCCGGTGGACACCCTGGCCGATTTCGAGCAGGAGCTCTACGCCCACGTGGAGCAGAACGCCCCGGACATCTTCGACACCCTGCGCGACAAGCAGGAGATCGACGCCGACCTCGAGGAGAAGATGAAGAAGACCATCGGCGATTTCGTCGAGAGCTACAAGGCCGCCAAGGGCCTCAACTGAGGAGGTCGGTGAGAGATGCCGAGTCTCAAGGACGTAAAGACCAAAATAGAGGGCGTCAAAAAGACCTCGCAGATCACCCGGGCGATGAACATGGTCGCCTCGGCCAAGCTGCGCGGCGCCCAGCAGCGGATCGAGGATTTCCGCCCCTATGCCGAGAAGTTCCAGTTCGCCATGGGCAACCTCTCGAGCGGGGTCGATCCGGCCCAGTATCCCCTGATGGCGGTGCGTGACACCGGCAAGGTCGAGCTGGTGGTCATCACCTCCGACCGCGGCCTCTGCGGCAGCTTCAACGCCAACATCTTCAAGCTGGCCGACAAGGAGATCGAGAGGCTCGAGGCCGAGGGCAAGAAAGTATCGCTTGTCTGCGTGGGCAAGAAGGCGGCCGGCTACTACCGCAAGACCGGCAGGGTCAGGCGCGAGTACACCGACATCATGAGCAGCTTTCAGATGTTCAACGCCCGCGAGATCGCCCAGGATGTGGCCGAGAACTTTCTCGAGGGCAACGCCGACGAGGTGAACATCATCTACAGCCGTTTCGTCAGCGTGGCGGTGCAGCGGCCCGAGCTCACCACGCTTCTGCCCATCAGCCCGGAGAAGAAGGATGACGGTGGGGAGGGCGGGGATGCTGCCGTGGCCCAGGACTACATCTACGAGCCCGGCACCGAGGAGATCATGGAGGTTCTCCTGCCGCTGTACATGAACGTCACCGTATATCGCTGCATGCTCGAGGTCGGCGCCAGCGAGCACGCCGCCCGCATGACCGCGATGGACAACGCCACCAACGCCTGCGGCGATCTCATCCACAACCTCACCCTCATCTACAACAAGGCGAGGCAGGCGGGCATCACCGCGGAGCTCATGGATATTGTCGGCGGCGCCGAGGCGCTCAAGGGATAGCCCGGAAGCCGAACCCGGTTAACCAAATTTCAGAAAACAAGCTTTAGGAGGCTAAAGGCCAGATGAACAAGGGCAAGATTATTCAGGTAATCGGACCGGTTGTTGACGTGGAATTCGAGGAGGGTCAGCTTCCGGACATCATGAACGCGCTCCTGGTTTCCAATCCCGGCATCAGCGACGAGGAGGACAACCTGGTCGTCGAGGTCGCCCAGCACCTCGGCGACAACGTCGTCCGCTGCGTGGCCATGGACCAGACCGACGGTCTTGCCCGCGGCATGGAGGCCAAGGACACCGGCGAGCCCATCAAGATCCCCTGCGGCCAGCCCGCCCTCGGCCGGATCATGAACGTGGTCGGCCGCCCGGTGGACGGCCTGGGCGAGATCAAGAGCGACAAGATGCGGCCGATCCACAAGCCCGCGCCCGCATTCACCGAGCAGGACACCGAGGTCAACGTGCTCGAGACCGGGATCAAGGTCATCGACCTCCTGGTTCCCTTCCCCAGGGGCGGAAAGATGGGGCTGTTCGGTGGCGCCGGCTGCGGCAAGACCGTCATCATGATGGAGATGGTCAACAACATCGCCATGCACCACGGCGGCATCTCGGTCTTCTGCGGGGTCGGCGAGCGCACCCGCGAGGGCAACGACCTCTACAACGAGATGAAGGAGTCCGGGGTTCTGCCCAAGGCGGCCCTGGTCTACGGCCAGATGACCGAGCCTCCGGGGGCCCGCGCCCGGGTGGCGCTCACCGGTTTGTCCGCGGCCGAGTACTTCCGTGACGAGGAGGGCCAGGACGTGCTCTTCTTCGTCGACAACATCTTCCGTTTCACCCAGGCAGGTTCCGAGGTCTCCGCCCTTCTCGGCCGGATCCCCTCGGCGGTCGGCTACCAGCCCACCCTGGCCACCGACCTCGGCGCCCTGCAGGAACGGATCACCTCCACCAAGAAGGGCTCGATCACCGCGGTCCAGTGCGTGTACGTCCCGGCCGACGACCTCACCGACCCGGCCCCGGCCACCACCTTCGCCCACCTCGACGGCACCGTGGTTCTCTCCCGGCAGATCGCCGAGCTGGGCATCTACCCCGCGGTCGATCCCCTCGACTCCACCTCGCGGATCCTCGATCCCAACGTTCTGGGCGAGGAGCACTACCAGGTGGCCCGCGGCGTCCAGACCACCCTGCAGAAGTACAAGGACCTCCAGGACATCATCGCCATCCTCGGCATGGACGAGCTTAGCGAGGAGGACCAGCTCACCGTGGCCCGGGCCCGGAAGATTCAGCGTTTCCTCTCCCAGCCCTTCCACGTGGCCGAGGTCTTCACCGGCATGCCCGGCAAGTACGTCAAGGTCGAGGAGACCGTGCGCGGCTTCAAGGAGATCCTCGAGGGCAAGCATGACGACCTCCCCGAAAGCGCCTTCTACATGGTCGGCAGCATCGACGAGGCCGTTGAGAAGGCCGCCAAGGAGAAGGCCGCTGCCTGATAGGCTGCAACAAAACTGAAAAAACGAATCAGAGGCTTGTCTGATGGCGGAGACTATACATCTTGAAGTGGTAACCCCGAAGGGGCCGGTGGTCAGCGAGGACGTGGAGCTTGTGACCGCGCCGGGATACGGCGGCGAGTTCGGCGTTCTGGCCCATCACGCCCCCATGATCAGCACCATCAGGATCGGGGTGATGTCCTACCGCAAGGACAACAGCGAGGCCCGTCTCATGATAAGCGGCGGCTTCTGCGAGGTGTCCAACAACCAGATCACCTTTCTGGTGGAGTCGGCCGAGCGCGGTGAGGATATCGACGTTGACCGGGCCCTGCGGGCCAAGGAGCGGGCCGAGAAAAGGCTCGCCGCCGCCGCCCGGAAGCAGGAGAAGATCAACCAGGCCAGGGCCGAGGCCGCCCTGCAGCGGGCCCTTGCCCGGCTGCGGGTGGCGAACAAGGGCGGCGAGTCCTGAGCCGTATTCCTGTTTGTCTGTCTGTGGCAAAGGCCGCCGGTCCGTCATGGGTCGGCGGCCTTGTTCGTTCAGGAGACAGGGGACAGGAGACAGGGGACAGAGGAGGCCGGGGTTGAGGCCGTGCGCCGGGTAGGGCCTGGGCCCGTTGCCTGCTCCGGGGGTTCGCCTTGAAAGCCTCCAGACGGCACAGGCGTAACCCGAGCCACCAAAAAGGCGAACCGCTGCAAGGGCAAACAGCGCGGGCCTCATCCGGCGCACGGCCGTTCCTAATCCTCCCCCTGTCTCCTGGTTTTTTCCAGATTGGCCTCGACCACGAAACCGCCGTTCTCGGTGGAGAAGGGAATCACTATGGTGGGCGCGTCCGAGTAATGGCTTATCTCGACTCCCCGGCCCACCACCATGGTTGGGGTGGCGAGGTCGAACTTGTGGTCGAGCTTTGAGAGCTGGGCCTTGGCCCCGCCGCAGATCATGTTGGTCAGCTCGCCCACCGCGTCCACGACCTCGTCGTCTATCCTGTCCTTGGCCGGCTCCATCAGCATGTTGGCGACGATGTGGAGGATGCACTTTTCCTCGAAGCTGACGAGCATCGAGCCGTGGATATCGTCCGCGGTCATGCCGATGATCCCGGTGATCTCGCCGTAGGCGGTCTTGTCCTGTTTGAGTTCCGGTTTGCCCGGGCTCGCCGGGGTCTGGCACATGGTCTCGATGACGTTCTTGGCCGAGTTGAGAAAGGGGTTTATGAGTTCCGCCTTCATTTTTTGTTTTTCGTCCTGTTTTTTTGCGAACCCTTCTCATCTTAGGCCGCCCGCTTGCGCTATTTCAAGTGAATTTTCCCGTAAAACCGGTTAATAATTCTGACCGTTTACAGCTGCTTGTCCTTTTCATACCCATAACAATGATTGCGGTCCGCCTGCCCGGGCCGCCTGGTCTACGGAGGAGTCATGGATCCGAAGGAGAGAATGGCCCTGGGCCGTCATCCGGCCAGGGAGCTGCCGGTAGAGGAGAGAATCAAGGGGTTTGACGAGGTGGTGGCGGGATACGATCCCGAGACCGCCCGGATGGAGGCGGAGCGCTGCCTTCAGTGCAAGAAGCCCAAGTGCCGGGAAGGCTGCCCCATCCACAACGACATCCCCCGTTTCATCCGCCTCTTGCGCGAGGGCAAGATCGAGGAGGCCTACTGGGCCGACCGGGAGACCAACTCCCTGCCCGCGGTCTGTTCCCGGGTCTGCCCGCACGAATTCCAGTGCGAGGGCCACTGCATCCGGGCCAAGAAGGGCGAGCCGGTGGCCATCGGCATGCTCGAGCGTTTCATCGTCGACTGGATGGTGGCCAACGGCAAGAATCTCTTGAAAAGCTGCGCCATGCCCAAGGACAAGAAAGTCGCCATCATCGGCAGCGGCCCGGCCGGGATGAGCGCCGCCTTCTACCTGGCCCACGCCGGTTACCGCTGCACCGTGTTCGAGAGCCTGCCGGTGCTTGGCGGCATGCTCAGCGTCGGCATCCCGCCCTACCGCCTGCCCCGCGCGGTCATCGCGGCCGAGTTCGAGGCCCTCAAGAACTGCGGGGTGGACATCGTCACCAACGTCACCATCGGCCGCGACAAGACCATCGCCGACCTGAAGAACGAGGGCTTCGACGCGGTCTTCATCGGCGTGGGCGCCCATGCCAGCCGCAAGCTCAACATCCCCGGCGAGGATCTCGGCGGGGTCCTTCACGGGGTGGACTACCTCCGCCGGGTCAACATGGGCGAGGATCTCGACATCGGCCCCCGGGTGGTGGTGGTCGGCGGCGGCAACGTGGCCATCGACTGCGCCCGCACCGCGCTCAGGACCGGGTCGGACAAGGTCTTCATCCTCTACCGCCGCACCAAGGCGGAGATGCCCGCCTCCCAGGCCGAGATCCATCATCTCGAGGAGGAGGGGGTCAAGATAGAGGTGCTGGCCGCGCCCGTGGCCATCCACGGCGAAAACGGCCGTCTTTCCCGCATCGAGTGCGTCCGCATGGAGCTGGGCGAGCCGGACGAGTCCGGCCGCCGCCGGCCGCAGCCGGTGGAAGGCTCCAACTTCATGATCGAGGCCGACGCCATCGTCCCGGCCATCAGCCAGGACGTGGACCATACCGTGGCAAGGGGGATCGATCTGGCCATGACCCGCTGGGGCACCTTCGAGGTGGACGAGATCACCCAGCAGACCTCGGTGGAGTGGATATTCGCCGCCGGTGACGCGGTCCTGGGCCCCCAGACCGTGGCCAAGGCGGTGCACCAGGCCCGGATGGCGGCCGAGTCCATCGTCCGCTACTTCGAGGGCAGGGATCTGAAAGAGGGAAGAGACCCGGACGAGATCGTGGTCGACTGACATACCCGCAGGGACCGTCCCGCGCCGCAGCAGTCCGGCCGGTTGAAGGACTGCCGCGCTTTGATGATGCGGCGCGGGACGCCGTTGCAACCTTCATGAATCAGGCCGCTTCCGGCAACACCTCCTTGCCTTCCCTGCGGACGATCTCGATGATGGCGGAGGCGTCGTCCGTGTGCCATTGCCGCAGGCCACAGAGCAACGGCTCTATGCGGCTGTCGATCCTGGCCGCCAGGCGCCAGACGCGGCTTGTCAGCTCACGGGTCTGCATGTCGTCGAATTGCGGTGATACGAGGAGGATGTCTATATCGCTCCACTCGTGCGCTGTTCCCCTGGCCTGGGATCCGAACACCAGGGCCTTTTCGATTTCGATCCCCTCGGCCGCCGCCGCTTCCAGGAAGCGCCTTACCGCATCTACAACTGTTTGAGCCAGCATCGCAAAACCTCTTCCGTCCGTTGCAGATGCCTCCGCCTCTTCCGGGCCGGGGGCGGGGCCCATGGTGTCCGGGTATCTTGCCTGGATATTGAAACTGTTTATTTCCGCCAGCAGATCTCGTTGATCCGGCGTCAGATCGAGCGCGGCCATTTCCGCCAGCCTGACCAGGTTGTGGATCGGCGGGGCGAGTTCCCCCGTGACGCGGCAGACATGGGCCTTTAATATCTTCTCGATGGCAAGGTGGACAAAAAACATGCCGTGCCGGATCCGTTTGTTGCCCACGAGCTCCCGGGCCACGTCCCAATCCTCGAGGGAGCCGTCGCGCCAGTAGGATATCTGTTTGCCGATGTCTATCATGGTGTTCATTTTACCCGACTACGGCACAACCCGTCACCTTACTCCCGCAAGGTTCAGGTCGTTTACGTAGCGGCTGATGCCTGAGGCCATCTGGGCGGCGATGTCGTTCAGGTATTTTTTGCTGCGCAGCCTTCTTGCCTCGGTGGGGTTGGAGATGAAGGATATCTCGGCCAGGATGGCCGGCATCTCCGCGCCGATGAGGACGATGAACGGGGCTCTCTTCACCCCCAGGTCGACCACTTTCCTGTACTTGCGGCTCAGGCCGCCCACCAGCGATTCCTGCACGTATTCCGCCAGCTTGACCGACTCGTTGACCTTGGTGTTCTGCATCAGGTCCATGAGGATGCTCTGGAGGTCGGAGAGCTGTTTCTTGGTGCTGGCGTTCTCCCGGGCCGCAACCTGCATGGACTCCTTGCTGCGGGCGAGATCGAGGATGTAGGTCTCGATGCCGCGGGCCCTTTTGGTGGGCGCGGCGTTGACGTGAATGGAGATGAAGAGGTCGCCGCCGGTGGTGTTGGCGATGGCGGTGCGCTCCTCGAGCGGAATGAAGACGTCGCGGTCGCGGGTCAGCACCACCTGACAGCCGATTTCCTCGGTGAGCCTGGCTGCGAGCCTTCTTGCCACCTTGAGGGTGATGTCTTTTTCCAGAAGCCCGCCCGGTCCCCTGGCCCCGGGATCGCGGCCGCCGTGGCCGGGATCGATGACGATCTTCCTCACCCCCAGGCCGAGCTGGCGCAGGAGCGACAGGCTGTCCGGGGATTCGTTCGCGGCCGCGACCCGGGCCAGATCCTCCGGCCTTTTGCCGCCCTTTTCCCCCCGCACGTCGATCACCACCCGGAAGGGGTCTTCCAGGCTGAAGATCTTGTAGTCGGAGATGGAGAGCGCGTCCAGCACCACCCGGACGGTTTCGCGGTCGAACTGGCCGCTGCGCGCCCTCCGCAGGAGACCGTCGTCGATGGGAACCACGTCCTCGAAGCCCTCCGGCAGGCGGCAGCCGAGGAGATCGACGAAGAGCCGCCTGGGCTTGTCCCCCATGCGGGGCAGCATCTTTGCGCGGTAGTTTACCTTACGGTCGGTCTCGATAACCACCCGGGTATAGTTCCTGGTGGACCAGTAGCGCAGGGGGTGGAGCACGGCCAGGGCGGAAGCGCTTTTCTTGACCTTCATCTTCCCCGGCTCCAGGGTCACTGTCACGCTTTTTCCCGGCTGCGCGCTCCTTGAGCCGTTGCGCAGTTTTTCAAGCTGTCCGGCCGCGGCCGGGGCCATGTCGCCTTCCGGATACAGGGAAAGGACCTGGGCGAAGCGGCGGCGGGCCGAGTCCGGGTCTTTCTTGTCGTTGAGATAGATGCGGCCGATGGCGAAGAGGGCGTCGTCGGCAAGGCGGCTGTCGGAGTAGAAGGTGATGATGTCCTCGTAATAGGCTACCGATTCGCCCAGATCCAGCGGGTTTTTGAAACGGGCGTACATGTCGTGGTAGATGCGGCCGAGCATGAACAGGGATGACGGTCCCTGGTCGTTGTCGCGGTTTTTGCGGTATATCTTCTTGAAGCGGCTCACCAGGGCCAGCCAGCGGCTGCGGCTGCATTCCTTTTGGGAAAGCAGGCTGCGGTAGCTCTTCTTGGCCGCTTCATAGTCCCGGCTGCGGTGGGCCGCCGCGGCGGGCGCAGCCGCGGCAAGCAGGCAGGCCAGGGTGATGACGGCTATGATGGCGCGGATTGGTCTGTTCATCCTGAATCCGTGACGGCTTCGTGGTTTTTGATGAGGCATAGTTTTGAAATACAATGTTTTTTCAAGAAAAATTTCCTCGGCGAAAATTTCACCCCGCCGCCCTGCGGGGCGTCCGATAGCTGGCCATCTACTGTGTCGGCAACTAGTTGATATACCGAAGTATAATCAACATCGTTGCCTCCTTGCATCTGACCCGCTCTCGAACGCTCACGGATTCAGGTTCATGTCAGTCCTGCTGCATCCCTTTCAGTTCGTAGAGGAGGTTCAGGGCCTCGATCGGGGTGATGCGGTCCGGGTCTATCTCCCGGATACGGCGGGCGAGCCTGTCTTCGGGCGGAGCAAAGAGGGCGAGCTGGGGCGAGTGTTTCTTCCGCTTTCCGCCCGCGGCGATCCGGGGTTCGCCGTAGCGGTTCATTTCGCCGCTTTCGATGTTTTTCAGAATTTCCCGGGCCCTTTTCACCACCCGGGCCGGGACCCCGGCCAGCCCGGCCACCTGGATGCCGTAGCTGCGGTTGGTGGCCCCGGGCAGCAGTTTGTGGAGAAACACGATGGTGTCGTTCCATTCGCGGACCGCAATGTTGAAGTTCTTCACCCGCTCGCAGGTGCGGGCCATGTCGGTCAGTTCGTGGTAATGGGTGGCGAACATGGTTCTGACCCCGCGGCCGTTTTTTTCCACCAGGTCCTCGGTGACCGCCCAGGCGATGGCGAGGCCGTCGTAGGTGCTGGTGCCGCGGCCGATTTCGTCGAGGATGACCAGGCTCCTGTCGGTGGCGTTGTTGAGGATGTTTGCGGTCTCGTTCATCTCCACCATGAAGGTGGACTGGGCCCGGCGCAGGTCGTCCATGGCCCCGACCCGGGTGAATATCCGGTCCACCACCCCGATCTCGGCCGACTGCGCCGGCACGTATGAGCCGATCTGGGCCATGAGCACGATCAGCGCGGTTTGACGCAGGACCGTGGACTTGCCCGCCATGTTCGGGCCGGTGATTATCAGCACCTCGTTCTCGCTCTGGTCGAGGAGGACGTCGTTGGGCACGAAGCGGCCCGGCTCCATGGACTGCTCGATGACCGGGTGACGGCCTTCGCGGATGTCTATCACCTCGCCGTCGTTCACCCTGGGCCGGCAGTAGCGGCGCCGGCCGGCCACCTCGGCCAGGCTTGCGTAGAAGTCCACCCAGGCGATGAACTCCGCTGCCCTGGATATGGCCGCGCTCCGGGCCGCCACCTTGTCCCGCAGCCCGGAAAAGAGACGGTACTCGAGCTCCAGGGCCATATCCTGGGCGTTGGCCACCTTTTCCTCGAACTCCTTGAGTTCCGGGGTGATGAACCGTTCGGCGTTGACCAGGGTCTGCTTGCGGATGAAGTAGTCCGGCACGTTGGCGAGCTGGGCCTTGCTTACCTCAAGGTAATAACCGAAGACGCGGTTGTAGCCGATCTTGAGGTTGGCGATGCCGCTTTTTTCCCGTTCCCTGGCCTCGAGTTCCAGGATCATCTCCTTGCCGTGGGTGAGGACGCGATGGAGTTCGTCCAGCTCCTGGTCGTAGCCTTCCTTTATCAGTCCGCCTTCCCTGATGGTGATGGGCGCGTCTTCCCGGATGGCGGCCTCCAGGGTTTCGGTGATGTCGGTGAGCAGGTCGAGCCCTGCGGCCTCGTCTGTCATTATCCCTGCCCGGCCGCACAGCTTGGTGATCTCCGGCAGGGCGGCGAGCGATTTTTTCAGGCTCAAAAGGTCGCGGCCGTTGGCCCGGCCCAGCGCCACCCTGGTGTTGAGCCGTTCCAGGTCGTACACCTGGTCAAGCCGCGCCCTGATACCCTCGGCCGCCTCTTCGTTGTCCACAAGGCGCGTGACCGTGTCGAGGCGGCGGTTGATTCGTTCCGGATCCCGCAGGGGCATGAGGATATTTTTCTTCAGCAGCCTCGCCCCCATGGGCGTGCGGGTGCGGTCCAGGCAGGAGAGCAGGGAGCCCTGGCGCTGGTTGCCGATGATGGTTCGCACCAGTTCCAGGTTCCTGCGGGAGCTGTCGTCGATTATCAGGGTGTCCTGATGGTGGATGACGCCGAGGCGGTCGATATGGGACAGGCTGCTCTTCTGGGTCTCCTGCACATAGGCGAAAAGCCCGCCGGCCGCGGCCACGGCCGCGTCCATGCCCTCGCAGCCGAACCCGGCCAGGCTGGTGGTGCGGAAATGGGCCAGCAGGGTCTCGCGGCCGGAGGCGGGAGTGAATCCGGCCGGATCGCGCAGGGTGAGGTGGCAGCCGGAAAGATCGATGAGCGAGGCAAAAGGGCTGCGGTCGATCCCGTCGGGCAGTAGAAGCTCGGAAGGCGCGAACCTGAGCAGCTCTTCCTCGGCCGCAGCGGATGAATCCCTTTCGCAGACCAGGAATTCGCCGGTGGAGAGATCGAGCAGGGCCAGACCCCAGGTATCCTTTACCTGGGCCGCGGCCGCGAGGTAGCAGTTGCTCTTTTCGTCGAGCAGCTCGTCCTCGGTCACCACCCCCGGGCTCACCACCCGGACCACCTCACGTTTCACCAGGCCGCGGCTTGCGGCCGGGTCCTCGGTCTGCTCGCAGATGGCCACCTTGTGGCCCGCCTGCACCAGTTTGGCCAGGTACGAGCTCGCCGCGTGGAACGGCACCCCGCACATGGGGATCTTCTCGGCCGCGTTCTTGTGGCTGCGGCTGGTCAGGGTGATGCCCAGCACCTTCGAGGCCACCTCGGCGTCGTCGAAGAACATCTCGTAGAAGTCGCCCATGCGGTAGAAGAGGATCGCGTCCCGGTGCTCCTCCTTGATCTCCAGGTACTGCCTGAGCATGGGGGTGATTTTGCCGGGCGCGCCGCTCATGATTCCCCTCTGAACTCCCTGGTGAACAAGGGCCGCAGCCGCTCCCAGGTGGCGTCGATGTGTTCGGGAATGGTTTTTACGTCCGCAAGCACGGTCATGAAGTTGTGATCGCCGCTCCAGCGCGGCACCACGTGGAAGTGGAGATGATCGGGGATCCCGGCTCCGGCCGTCTCGCCCAGGTTGAGGCCGAGGTTGAACCCGTCCGGCCGCAGCGTTTCCCTGAGAATGGCCACGCTTCTCGCCAGGGCCTGCATGAGCGCGGCCGAGTCTTCCGGCGAAAGATCGGTGATGTCGGCCAGATGGGCCTCCGGAGCCACCAGCAGGTGGCCGTTGGCATAGGGGTAGCGGTTCAGGAGGATGACCACCCCGCCGCCGCGGTGGAGCACCAGGGCCTCGCGGTCGGCGGCCTCGCCGCCTCCGGCCTCGAAGATGCAGCCTTCCTCCCTGGGCCGGGAGACGTACTCCATCCGCCAGGGGGTCCACAGCCGGTTCATGGCCGGGCCACCTCCATTATCTCGGCCCTGAGGCCGTCCGCGCCGGTCTCGAGGATCGCGCAGGTGCCGCCGCGGCCGAAACCAAAGGAGCCGGGATTGACCATCAGGACGTGGCCGTAACGGTTTATGGCTGGAATATGGGTGTGACCGTAGACGATGCAGTCGGCGTCGCCAAAGCGGGAGAGAAGACGGTCCTCGATGCCGTGGGGCGATCCTGAGCCGTGGGTCAGGACGATGGAAAAACCGTCCGCCTCGATCCTGCGGTGTTCGGGAAGGGCGCGGCAGGTGGCGGAATCGCACATGTTGCCGTGCACCGCCAGCACCTCGATGCCGGCAAAGGCGTCGAGGATGGCCGCCGAGGTGAGATCTCCGGCGTGGAGGACGATATCCGCGCCGGCAAAGAGTTTCTGGACGGTCCCGGCGAACTCGGGGTCAGGGCGGTGACGGTGGGTGTCGGATAGTATTCCTATTTTCATTTTTCCGGCGCAAGCGCAGCCCTTGCCTCATCCGCGGAACAGTCCGAGATCTTTACCGTTTTGTGGCGGCTTCCCTGGCCGCGGACGATTGCCACCCGCGATTTCGCCACCCCGAGGAGTTTGGCCAGCAGTTCGGCAAGGGCCCGGTTGGCCCGGCCCTCGACCGGAGGCGCGGTTATCGCCACCTTGAGTTCGTTGCCGTGGACGCCTGCGACCCTGCCCTTTGAGGAACGGGGTTGAACCAGGATGTCGATATCCACGTCCGGCCCGTTCTGCCTCAGCCAGGTCATTTTTTACTCGGCAGGCCGTTTTTCCGGATTGATGGCGATGGACGGCTCGAGGTCGTCAAGGGGATCGTCCAGGTTGAAGAGGAGTTCACCGTCCAGCTCGGGAATGGCGAGATCGTCGTCCCCGGCTTCGTCGTCTTCAAGGGGCTTGAGGTCGCTGGCCTCCAGGGTGGCTCTGGTCTCTTCCTCGTCGGCCTCCAGCTCGAGCATGTCGATTTTCTGGTAAAGGTCGCTGAGGTCGTCCTCAATGGATGCGCTGGCGGCTTCTTTCTCCGGCGCGGCAGCCGTTTCCGCAGCCACGGTTCCGCTCCTGTCCGGCTCCGCCGCCGGTTCTTCTGCGTCGGCCTGGTCTGCTGCGGTTTCTTCCGTCTCAGGCGGCGCCGGTTCGGTATGGGGGACGGCGGCTGCGTCGGCCTGGGCGGCAGCCGGCTGCGGCGAGGCGGAAAAGTCGCCCCTGTCGATGGCGGCGAGATAGCGATTCAGGGTGCCGCGAAGTTCATTCACCGCCTCCTCCCGCATGCGGGAAAGGGTTTCGATCTCGTTTTTCAGCCTTTCCATCTTGGCCTCGGCCTCGGCCTCCCGCCTTTCGGCCTCTTCCCTTGCCCTGGCGCGCAGTTCATCGCTTTCCTCGCGGGCCCGGGCTAGCATCTCTTCCGCCTCCTTCTTCGCCTGGCTCAGGGTCTCCTCGGCCTCCTTCCTGGTCTTTTCCTCGATCTCGTCCGAGATCTTCTGGGCCGAGAGAATCGCCTTCTTGAAGGTTTTTTCCTGTTTCTTGTAGTCCTCGATCTCCTTTTCCAGGGCCTCGATCTTCTCTTTGGCCTGCTTGGCCTCGAGGTTGAGGATGAGCATCTCCTCCGCCACCTTTTCGAGGAAACCGTCCACCTCCTCGATGTCAAAGCCGCGGAAGGCGGTGTGAAACTGTTTTGACTGGATGTCCTGCGGGGTAAGGGTCATTTTCGTCCGACGCTCCATTGCTGCCCGGCTGTCAGGCCCGGCTGGTTTCAGGGCGATGCGCCTGCGGTGTGTTCCCGTGCCTTCTGTTTTCCTTTCCGCTCATGCCGTTGGCGTCATCCCCGTGAAAAACTGCTGTGTTCGTCAACGGGCTGTTATCCGGTCACCACCATGGCCATCTGGCGCAGGGTGGGAACCAGAAAGCTCCTTAAAAAGATGAGGCCAAGGATGAGGATCATGGGAGTGAAATCGATGCCGCCGCCAAACAGCGGCACCACTCTTCTTATCCTGGCGAGCACCGGCTCGGTGGTTTCCTGGAGAAAGCGGACAATGGGGTTGTATGGATCAGGGTTCACCCAGGAGATGACCGCGCGGCCGATGACGATCCAGATGTATACCGTCACCGTCAGGTCGATAATGGTGGCCAGCGCCTTTAGAAGGTTGCTCAGGACGAACATCTGGTTTCCAGATTTTTTATGGGTGAACAGGGCCGCCTGGCCCGCGGTCCGTGAAGAAACACTCGGGTTGGCAGCCCGTTGAAAAACTACGGCGCTTCTCTGATTCTCAAGTCAAAATCCGGCTGGAAAATGCTCATTTACTCCATGTAAACTGCGCTTTTTCGCCGGATTTTTCCTTGCCTCATCTGCGCTCGCGCCCGTTTTCAACGGGCTGTTAGATCGCGTCCCTTCCAGATTTTTGCCTTTTGTTATGGTTCAGGATAACAAAAAAGCAATAAAAAACAAGAAGTTGTTGTATGGATGACAAACGGGTGGCTCTTTCAGGAAACCTTGCTGCCAGGGGTGGCCCGTTCCGAACCAGAGGAGAGGATGAGCCGGCCGCCGTCCTTGATGGCCAGCACCATTCCGTGGGATTCCACTCCCATCAGTTTCGCCGGTTTGAGGTTGGCCACCAGTATCACCTGGCGGCCGATGAGTTCGTCCGGGGAATAGTGCTCCGCTATCCCGGCCACCACCGTCCTCTCTTCCGGGGCGAGAACGGTCAGTTTCAGAAGCCGGTCTGATTTTTCTATCCGCTCCGCGCTCTTTATTTCCGCAAGCCGCAGATCGATGCGGCTGAACTCGGAGATGTCGATCAGGTTTTCTTTCCCCTTGTCCTTTTTCCTGTTGCTCGCCTTGCCGCTTTTTGCCTTTGGCTGCTGTTGCTTGCCGCCGGTCTTTTTCTTGGCAAGCCTGGGAAAGAGCGGCGCAGGCTGGCCGAGGCTTGTGCCCGGGGCGAGAAGATCCCAGGCCGCGTCGCGCGAGAAGTCCGGTTCGCGGTCGTTCAGCCCGAGGGATAGCCACATCTCCCGCGCCTTGTCCGGCATCACCGGAAAGAGGCACAGGGCGATGAGTCTGAGGCAGGCGAGCAGGGTGTGGAGCACGGTGTCGAGCCGGGGCCGTTTTTCCGGCTCCTTTGCCAGTTCCCAGGGCGCGTTGTTGACGATGTAGCGGTTGGCCATGCCGATCACCAGCCATACCTCGGCCAGGGCGCGGTGGAAGTTCCAGGCCCGCATCTCGCGCTTGAAGGTCTCCACCATCTTCTCCGCCGCCTCTTTCAGCTCGAGATCGCCGTTCTCGAACGCGGCCGGGGCCGGAACCCTGGAATCGCAGAAGTTCCTGGCCATGGTGAGCGAGCGGCTGAACAGGTTGCCGAGGTCGTTGGCGAGGTCGGAGTTGTAGCGGGCGGTCATGGCCTCGTCGCTGAAGGAGGAGTCCACGCCAAAGGCCATTTCCCGCAGAAGGAAGTAACGGCAGGCCGCGGCCCCGTATTTTTCCACCATCTCGCCGGGACGGACCACGTTGCCGAGGCTCTTGCTCATCTTGGTGTCGTCCACGTTCCAGTAGCCGTGCACCCGCAGGCCGCGGTAGGGCGCAAGCCCGAGCGAGCGGAGCATGGTGGGCCAGAAGATGGCGTGGGGCTTGAGGATGTCCTTGGCGATCACGTGCACCGCCCCGGGCCAGAACTTTTCGAAATCCGGTCCGTCCGGGTAGCCCAGGCCGGTCAGGTAGTTTATCAGGGCGTCGAACCATACGTAGGTGACGAAGTTTTCGTCAAAGGGCAGGGGAATCCCCCAGGAGAGACGGCTTTTGGGCCTGGATATGCACAGATCCTCAAGCGGCTCGGCCAGCATGGCCAGGATCTCGTTGCGGTAACGTTCCGGCCGGATGAACTCCGGGTTGGCCTTGATGTGCTCCACCAGCCAGTCCTGGTATTTGCTCATGCGGAAGAAGTAGTTCTGTTCCGCTATCCTTTCCGGCTCTTTCAGGTGGTCGGGACACTTGCCGTCCACCAGCTCCTTCTCGGTGAGGAAACGTTCGCAGCCCACGCAGTAAAGGCCTTCGTACTCGCTGAAGTAGATGTCTCCCTTTTCGTGGACCTTCTCGAGCGCCGCCTGGACCGTTGCCACATGGTCCGGGTCGGTGGTGCGGATGAAGCGGTCCGGCTCGATGGCGAGATTGGGCCAGGCCTCGCGGAACATGGCGCTTATCCGGTCGGCGTACTCCTTGGGGCTTACCCCTTCGGCCGCGGCTGCCTGGGCGATCTTGTCGCCGTGTTCGTCGGTGCCGGTCTGGAACCTGGTCTCTTCGCCGCTCATCCTGAAAAAGCGCCGTGCCGCGTCGGCGATCACCGTGGTGTAGGTGTGGCCGAGGTGGGGCTGGGCGTTGACGTAGAATATGGGCGTGGTCACGTAGAAGGGCATGGCGTCATTCTTCCGTTTCTTGCCTGGCCATCGCGTGTGGCGTGCGTGATTTTTAAGAGTCTGTCTTTTTCTTCTTTTTCTGTTTCTTGCCCTGGGCCCGCTGCGGCGGGGGCGGCGCTTCGGCCCGCTTCCAGTCATCCGGCCCCAGCACCCGGTGGCTGTCCGGAACCCCCGGCTCCATCACCGACACGGTGCCGGCGAGGATGTTGGCCTGGACCACCTTGTAGCGCACTCCGTCTAGCATGATGTTCTTGCCCACCTTGGGCATGCCTCGCCGCAGTTCGCGGTAGGTCTCGAACTCGTAGGTCAGGCAGCAGAGCAGGCGGTTGCACAGGCCGGAGATCTTGCCGGGGTTGAGCGGCAGGTTCTGGGTTTTGGCCATCTTGATCGACACCGGGGCGAACTCGCTGATGAACGAGGAACAGCACAGCTCGCGGCCGCAGGGGCCCAGCCCGCCTATCATCTTGGTCTCGTGCCGCACCCCGATCTGGCGGATCTCCACCCGGGTGCGGAACTCCTGCACCAGATCCTTGACCAGGGCGCGGAAGTCCACCCGGTTTTCGGCGGTGAAGTAGAAGATTATCTTGCTGCCGTTGAAAAAACGTTCCACCCGGACGAGCTTCATCTTCAGGCCGTGTTTGGCGATGAGCTCCTGGCAGATGGAGAAGGCCTGCTTTTCCCGCTCCGGCAGGCGGTCGTATTTCTCCCGTTCCTCGCGGTTGGCGCGGCGGGATATCCAGAGATCGGCCCTGGGCTCGCCCGCTTCCGGCGGCATGGGCGAGCGGTGTCTGACCACTGCCGGCTCGAACCCGTGGTCGGTCTTTATCATCACCGCCTCGTCCGGCTGCAGGTTCGGTATCTGGCTCAGGGCGGAGAATATCTGCCCGTCGGCGCGGAACTGCACCTTGTAGGCGTGCAGGGCCGCGGCGCGTTTTTCTCCGCCGCCGTCTTTATGCTCTATGGTTTCCTCGTTCATGTCGCTTTCGCTTTCCCGCAGGCGGGAGGATCGGTCTTTTCGGTAAATAAGACATAATAACCTCTTCCCGCGGCATGCGCCATAACAGACGGGGCGTAACAATCCCGGAATACGAGCTTTAGCAGCCTTGAGCCCGGCCGCCTGCGGCCAGGCGCAGGAAGAGCAGCTCGCACACTGCCTGGCGGTTGCAGTTGCGGGCGAGCAGGCTCCGGGCGCGGCCGATCCCGGCCAGGGCGTCGGCCGCGCCTTTTGCGCCAAGCCTTGCGGCAAGGGCCTGTTCAGCTTCGGAAAGAAGCGCGGCCCGTTCGCCAAGGCCGCAGGCATGCCAGGCCAGATCCGCGGCCCAGGCATAGAGCCCCTGGAGAAACAGGGGCAGGTCGTCCTTGAGTTTGGCGCACTCTCCGGCCAGGGCGATCATGCGTCCCGTTCCCTCCTGCCGCGCGATAGCCCCGGTCACCTCTTCCAGGAGTCCTGTCATCCGGCTGTTGCCAAGTTTTGCCGCAAGACCGGGGGAGCCCGCGGCCAGCCGGGCCAGGGATGCGGAGCCAGGCTCTTCCTCTTCCGCCCCGGCCTGGATGATTTCGCGCACCGCCCGGTCGTCGAGGCTGGCAAATGGCACCACCTGGCAGCGGGATACGATGGTGGGGAGGATGGGCTCGTTCTCCTCGGCGGTGAGGATGAGGAGGTTGCCCTCGGGCGGTTCCTCCAGGGTTTTCAGCAGGGCGTTGGCCGCGGGCGCGGCCATGGTCTGGGCCCGGATGATGACGGTCACCCGCAGGCTGCCCTCGAGCGGAGGAAAGGCGAGACTGCGCTGCATTTCCCGGATCTGCTCGATCTTGATCGCCGCGGTCCGGGGGGCCACGGTCTGGATGTCCGGGTGGGTTGCGGCCGCGAAGCGATGGCAGGCGGGGCAGCGACCGCAGGCGTCGTTGTCTGCGGGCTCGCGGCAGAGGAGAAAACGGGCAAAGGCCATGGCCGTGCTCCGTTTGCCCACGCCCCTGGGGCCCCGGAAGAGAAAGGCATGGGGCAGGCGGCCCGAGGCCGCGTTTTTCGCAAGCAGGGCCAAGGCCCGTTCCTGCCCCCTGATGTCGCGGAGGAAAAGGGACGCCTTCATGGCTGCCAGAGAAATTTCTGCCGCGGATCCACGGCCGCGTCGCCGGAGGGCTGGCCGTGCAGGCTTTCTTCACCCGGATCGCGCACCAGGAGAAAGCGTTCCAGGCCGCGCTGGTATTCGCTCCAGCTGTAATCGCCGTTGCCGCTTTTCCGCCCCAGCTCGGTCATCTGGTTCATCTTGGCGTCGAGGTCGTCTATGAAGTTCAAGACAAAGGCCTCGGCCATCATCGGCAGCACCGGCGAGCCGAACTCGTGGCGGCCGTGGTGGCTCAGGATCAGGTGGGTGAGGTGGGAAAGCAGCCGTTCCGGAAACCCCTTGATTGCGGCCGCTTCCTTCTGAACCATCTCCACCCCCAGGACCATGTGGCCCACCAGGCGGCCGGGTTCGCTGTAGTCGAAGGGATAGGTGTCGAAACTGAATTCGGCGAGCTTGCCGATGTCGTGGAGCATGGCCCCGGCCATGAGGAGGTCGCGGTCCAGCACCGGATACAGGGCGGATACGCGGTCGGCGAGGCGGGCCACCCCGAGGGTGTGTTCCAGCAGGCCGCCGATGCAGGCGTGATGCATGCTCTTGGCCGCGGGCGCGGTCTTGAAGCGGGAAAAGGTGCGGCTGTTCTTGAAAAAGGCGTCCAGCAGGGAGGAAAGAAAGGGGTCTTTCACCGAGGCGGCAAGTTTCAGGAACTCCCGGGCCATGGCGCGGACGTCTCCCCGGGTGCGGGGCATGAACTCGCCCGGATCGATCTCGCCTTCCGCCACCGGCGCAAGTCCGGTGACCTTGAGCTGAACCTGGTCGCGGAAGCTCGCGGCGCTGCCGGTGACCCGCACCACCCGGCCCTTTTCGCAAAAGGCCATCAGCTCCTCGGCGTTGTCCCAGGCCCGGGCCTCGATCTCGCCGCTTGCGTCCATCAGGGTCAGCCGCAGGTATGGCTTGCCCGCCCTGGTCTCGGCCACGGCCGCTTCCTTCACCATGAAGGCGGCGCCCTCTATCTCCTGACGGTCGCGGATATCGGCGATACGGATTTTTTGCATCTGTTATTTGGAAGAGGATGGCCTGGCAAAAACGGCGTCCTGCCGCTTTTACGGGTCCATCAAATCTGATTCGCAACCTTGCCGATTACCGGCTTCCGGCTTCTGATTTCAGAACCGCAGGGTCTCCTGCCAGGCCTTTTTGAGCTCCATGATGCCGCAGTCGACGACCCTGCCGCCGCCGAGGCCGGTGACGGTGAAACGGCCGGAGCCGTTGACCTCGCCGATCAGGGCGAAGGCCGTGTCCGCCATCAGGGC
>JALWTY010000060.1 GCA_026993265.1 Desulfobacterales bacterium | reverse complement strand
TCCCGGTCAACCGGGCCCCGGGCGGAAGGTCATCCCGCCGGCCGGGACCTGGCCGCAAGCCAGGCGTCCCGGATCTTTTCCAGCTCGTCCCAGCGGCGGTAGGCCTGTTCCGTTTCCGCCTCGATCCGCGCAAGCCTGGACGACACCTCCGCCACCCCGCTGCCGCTGTCGCGGTAGAAATCGGGGTCGGCAAGGCGGGCGGCCAGCTCCTCCTGCTCGGCCTCGAGCGCCTCGATCCTGGCGGGCAGCTCTTCCAGCTCCCGCTCCTCCCTGAAGGTGAGCTTCAGGGGCCCGGACCTGGACGGTTTGCGGGCGGGCCGTTTCTTCTCCCTTGCCGCAGGCCGCTGTGGCCGCGATCCGCCGCCATTGCGGGCGAGCCAGTCGGAATATCCGCCGACGTGCTCGACCACCCTTCCGTTTCCCTCGAACACCAGGGTCGAGGTGACCACGTTGTCGATAAAGGCGCGGTCATGACTCACCAGAAGCACGGTGCCGTGATAGTTGAGCAGCACCTCCTCGAGCAGTTCCAGGGTCTCGAGGTCCAGGTCGTTTGTGGGTTCGTCGAGGACGAGGAGATTCGACGGCCGGGCGAAAAGCCTTGCCAGAAGCAGGCGGTTTTTCTCACCCCCGGAAAGCATCCGCACCGGGGAACGGGCCCGGTCCGGGCCGAAGAGGAAGTCGCCCAGGTAGCCGATCAGGTGACGGCGGCGGCCGTTTATCTCCACGGTGTCGCTGCCGCCGGCCACATTTTCCATCACAGTCTTCTCTTCGTCGAGAACGGCCCGGTTCTGATCGAAATAGACCGGTTCGAGGTTGCTGCCAAGGCGGACGCGGCCCGAATCCGGGGCCAGCTCGCCGAGGATCAACCGCAGCAGGGTGCTCTTGCCGCAGCCGTTCGGACCGATGATGCCGATCCGGTCGCCCCGCAGCACCGTGGTGGTGAGCCCGTCTATCACTGTCCGGCCGGAAAAACTTTTGGAAACGTCTTCGAGCCGGGCCACGATCCGGCCGGAAAGCCCGCCGCGGCCGGGCTCCATCTGCGCCCGGCCAAGCCTTGCCCGCCGCTCTTCCCGCTCGCGCCGCATCTCGAGCAGGGCCCGGACCCGGCCCTCGTTCCTGGTGCGCCTGGCCTTGATCCCCTGCCGGATCCAGGCCTCCTCGGCCGCGAGCCTGCGGTCGAATTTCCGGTTACGCGCCTCCTCTTCGGCAAGGTGTTCCGAAAGGCGGCGCAGGTAGTTGTCGTAGTCGCCGGGAAAGCTTCTTGCCCGGCCGCGGTCCAGATGGACAATGCGGGTTGCGAGCCTGCGGAGGAGCGAACGGTCGTGGGTGACAAAACAGAGGGCCGGAGCCGCAGCGGGAAGGAATTGTTCGAGCCAGGCAATGGCCTCGATATCGAGGTGGTTGGTGGGTTCGTCGAGAAGCAGGAGATGGGGATCGCCGACCACGGCCCGGGCCAGCATCACCTTGCGTCTCAGCCCGCCGGAGAGGTCTGCGAAAACAGCGTCCGGCCGGAGGGAGAAACGGGAAAGCGTGGCCGAGATCCGCTGCTGCGCCTGCCAGGCCCCGGCCGCCTCCATTTCGGCCTCGACTGCGGCAAGCTCAGCCACCGCGGCGGGATCGCGGCCGAGTCCGGCGCTCAGGCGGTGGTGGCGGCGCAGGAGATCGAAAAGCGGACCAAGCCCGGCGGCCACCACATCGTAAACCGTGCCGGAGACGCTGCCCGGCACCTCCTGGGCCAGCCGCGCCACCCTCAGGCCCTGGCGGCGGACGACCCGGCCGCCGTCGGGCTCGAGTTCGCCGGCGAGAAGTTTCAGGAGAGTGGACTTGCCGCAGCCGTTACGGCCGACCACGCAGACCCGTTCGCCTTCCTCTATCCGCAGATCCACACCGTCGAAAACCGGCGGGCCGCCAAAGGCGAGCGACACGTCCTGGACATCGATGAGGGACATCTACTCTTTTCCGACCCGGCGGGCCTTTCTTTCCTCTTCAAGCTTCCGTATCCGCTCTTCCAGGGCCTCGCTCAGGGCCATCCTGCCCTCGAGCACGCAGCCGGGCCGGCCGGGGATGCACTCACAGCGGAGTCTCTTGCAGCGGTCTTCCTCGAGAACGTAGTTCTTGCAGGCAAAGGTCATGACGGACTCGTAATAATCCCAGTTTCCGGGATTATTACGAGTCCGAAGGCAAAAGGCAAAAGCAAAAAGGCAAAAATCCGGAAGGATTACGATTGCACGGGGCAGCGTCTTTCGCCGTTGAGAACATTTTTACCCGCCAGGGCGCACCCAAAACCGGCCGGAGCGAAAACGCAACCCGCCGAAGGCGCACAAAAAAACCGGGAAGGAGCCGCTGCCCCTTCCCGGCGCAAACCCGTCCATACGGGAAACGCGTTTACTTCTTTCCGGCGATCTTGGCCAGTTTCCCGGCCGGAACCACCACGTAGGAAGTGACGTCCGTGCCCTGGTTGTTCATGTTGTCGCTTGCGACCACGGTAACCTTGTAGGTGCCGGGCTCGGCAAAGGTGTAGGTGGCCTCGAAATCGCTGATGCGGCCGGCGTACTTCATGGGCAGCTCGGCCACCTGACGGCCGTTCTTGCTGATTACCGCGGTGACCTTGAAATCCTTGGTGTCCCAGAGTAACCCTGGCCGCACCGGGCAACCGCACATGGGCGAGACATGGGCGCCGATGGTGGCGGTGGAGCCAGCGGCAAGGAACTGGTGCTGGACCGGCTGGTAATTACGGACGATGAGGCCGTAGATCTCGAAAAGCAGGCCGTCGCCGCCGATGTCGCGGCCGGGGATCAGCCAGGTGGTCTTGCTGTCGTGGTGCATGGCCGCGCCCGCGCTCATGGGGCCGTCTATCTCCACCAGCAGTTTTTTGGGGGCGTCGATGTCAAGGGTGGCGGTGAAGCCGGCGGTGCCCTTCTTGCCCGAGAGCACGGTGTCGCGGCCGCGGGGCTTTTTCATCAGAACCCCGGTGTCGCCGGTGCCGCCGGTGATCATGCCCTGGGCAAGGATGGCGCGGCTGTAGAAATCCCGCACCGTTACCTGTACATCGCCGACCCCGGTGCCGACGAACTTGGCGTCGTGGGCCCTGACCCTGACGGTGAGCGAGGTGGGCCGGGCCAGGGATACCGCGGCGAGGGAAAGCACGGCCAGAAGGGTGAAGACGGAGACAGAGATCTTTTTCGGTTTCAGCATGGCCTTCTCCTTGGTTTTGTTTTCCTGTATTCAAGAAATTCCTTAAATAGCTTTTGCACAAAATAGACCCGGAAACCGCCGCTGTCAAGACCGACAAGGTGGCAGTCCGCCGTTCCCGCGGCAAGGCCGCGGGAACGGAACTCAAAAGTGAAAAGGCAAAAGTGTAGGTTGGGTTGAGGAACGAAACCCAACATTACGGCTTTTTCCCTTCAAGGCAAAATAATGGTCGCATTTTTTACCTGTTGGGGTAATTTTGTCATACAGGTTCAATCGTGATGGTCTTGTAACGAACCAGCATACTCAAGGCCATCCGACCCGTAACCTGCTGATATCACAAATTTCTGTCTTCGGTTTCTGTCTTGCCGCCTCCTGACCGGGCAGCAAGGCGGACTTTTCGAGGCCGTCAACCGTGCACACCTTCACCCCGAGATATTTTCGCGCCCCCGAGAGCACCTGTTTCATCTTCGGGCCGCGCGGCACCGGCAAATCGACCTGGCTGCGCCGCAACTTTCCCGATGCCTGCCTGATCGATCTGCTGGACGACGAGATCTTCCGGGAGTATGTCGCCCATCCGGAACGCATCAAACAGGTGGTGGCAGCCCACCCCCATACCCGCGTCTTCATCGTCGATGAAATCCAGAAGGCGCCCCGGATGCTGGACGCCATCCACTCCCTGTGCGAGACGCGGCCCGACCTGCAATTCATCCTCACCGGATCCAGCGCCAGGAAACTGCGCCGCGGCGGGGTCAACCTCCTGGGCGGCCGCGCCCTGCTGACCCGTTTTCATCCGTTCATGGCCTCGGAGTTGGGGGAAAAATTCTCCCTGGAAGCGGCCCTGCGGGACGGGCTCATCCCGTTGGTGGTCGCCTCGAAGACACCGGCCAGGACCATGGAGGCCTACATTGCCCTCTATCTGAAGGAAGAGGTCAAGGAGGAAGGGCTGGTGCGCGATGTCGGCGCCTTTGCCCGCTTTCTCGAGGCGGTGAGTTTCTCGCACGGCAGCATCCTGAACGTGAGCAACATCGCCCGGGAATGCCAGGTCTCGCGCAAGGTTGCCGCCAACTACCTCTCCATCCTCGAGGATCTGCTCCTGGGTTACCAGCTCCCGGTCTTCAGCAAACGGGCCCGGCGTGCGACAACGGTGCAACCAAAATTCTACCTGTTCGATGCCGGGGTCTATCACCACCTCCGCCCCAAGGGGCCTCTCGACAGCGCCGACGAGATCGGCGGCGTCGGCCTCGAAGGGCTGGTGATGCAGCACCTGAAGGCCTGGTGCGACTACTCCGACGAAGTCATGCGCTGTTATTTCTGGAGGTCGCGCGGTGGGGCGGAAGTCGATTTCGTGATCTACGGGGAACGAAGCTTCTACGCGGTGGAGGTGAAAAATTCCCGTCACCTGCATCCCCGGCAGATGCGGTCCCTCAAGACATTTCTGGGCGATTACCCGGAGGCGACCGGCTATCTCCTCTACCAGGGCACGGAACGGCTCATGATCGACGGCATAACCTGCCTGCCGGTGGAGGATTTCCTCCGGCGCCTGACACCGAACCGCTGGCCGACTTGAGCCCAATGTGACGGCCCCGTTACGAGGCCATCATCCTTGATGAAATCGTAACAACGGCTTCCTGCCGTTGTTACTCAACGGAAAGCCAAAGCATAGCTTCGGCTTTCCTCTCGAAATTACGCTGTTTTTCAAACAGCGCAATTTCGCCGCCGCGTCCTGCGGCGGATGATGGACCCGTTGTTACGGGTCCATCATCCTTGACATCCCCCGCCGCCGCTATATATTACCATATTGCTATATGGCAATATGAGAACACGGAGCGAAAAATGAAACAACTCATCGCGGTGACCAAGGCCCTGGCCGACCCCAACCGGGTACTGATAATGAAGATGCTGAGCGCGCGCGAGATGTGCGTCTGCGAGATCACCGCGGTCCTGGAGCTCTCCCAGCCCACGGTCTCGAAACACCTCAAGGTCCTCGAGGGCGCCGGCCTGGTCGAATCGAGGCGCAACGGCCCTTGGACCGACTACCGGCCCGCCGCACCGCCGGCCCCGGCGGCCGCCATCGTCGAGGCGGTCCTGGCCGCGGCCGACTCCGCCCCGGAAACGCGGCAGGCCCTCCTGCGCGCGGCCGGGGCCAACCGTGACAGACTCGTAAAAAGCCCGCTATTGCGGCCTTTTTACGAGTCGGAAGGCAAAAGTCAAAAGTTAAAAGGCAAAAGTATCGGTAGGTTACGAATCAGGAGCAGTGAAAATGGCTGAAAAATGCGCCTGCAGCATCGGCCGGGCAAGCCGGGGGAAGGACGAGCGGACAAGCGGCCGGTTCATCCTTGCCGCCGCGGCCGCCTTGGTGGTCTGGTTCGCGCTCTACCGTCAGCTCGAGCCCCTTTCCCGCCTCGTCGCCTTTGACCTTTTCGGCCTGGAGCCGGAGAGCAGGGCGGGCATGGCGGTGCAGTTCTTCCTCTACGACACCCCCAAGATCCTGATGCTGCTCACCCTGGTGGTGTACGCGGTGGGGGTGGTGCGGACCTTCTTCACCCCGGAACGGACCCGGGCCCTGCTCGCCGGCCGCCGCGAGGCGGCGGGCAACGTCATGGCCGCCCTGCTCGGCATCGTCACCCCCTTCTGTTCCTGCTCGGCGGTGCCGCTCTTCATCGGTTTCGTCACCGCGGGCGTGCCCCTGGGAGTGACCTTCTCCTTCCTCATCTCCGCGCCCATGGTCAACGAGATCGCCCTGGTCCTGCTCTTCGGCCTGGTGGGCTGGAAGGTCGCCCTCCTCTACCTGACGACCGGCCTTGGGGTGGCCGTCCTGGCCGGCTGGGTCATCGGCCGCCTCAAACTCGAGCGTCATATCGAGGAGTGGGTCCGGGAGATGCGGACCGCGGCCGAGGCAGGAGAGGCGGAAAGACTCACCTGGCCGGACCGTTTCGCCGCCGCGGCCGAGGCGGTGCGGGACATCGTCGGCAGGGTGTGGATCTACGTGGTCGCAGGCATTGCCGTGGGCGGGGCGATCCACGGTTACGTGCCCGAGAACTTCATGGCCGCGCTCATGGGCAAGAGCGCCTGGTGGAGCGTGCCCGCGGCCGTGGCCCTCGGCGTTCCCATGTACGCCAACGCCGCCGGGATCGTTCCCATAGTCCAGGCCTTGCTGGAAAAGGGCGCGGCCCTGGGCACGGTGCTCGCCTTCATGATGAGCGTCATCGCCCTGTCGCTGCCGGAGATGATGATCCTCCGCAAGGTTCTGCGGCCGGCCCTGATCGGGGTCTTCGCCTTGGTGGTGGCCTGCGGCATCCTCCTGGTCGGTTATCTGTTCAACGCTGTCATCTGACATCCCCGCGGCAAGGCCGCGTGCGAGGACGAAGCAAAAAGGAGAAAAATCATGGAAATAAAGATCTGTGGACCCGGTTGCGCCAGTTGTGAGAAGGCGGAAAGGATAGTCAGAGAGGCCGTGGCCGAGGCCGGGGTCGAGGCCGAGGTGAAGAAGGTGACCGATTTCGCCGACATGGCCCGGCTGGGGGTGCTATCCACCCCGGCGGTGGTGATCGGCGGCGAGACAAAATGCGTCGGACGGGTGCCGAAGAAGGAGGAGGTCCTCGAATGGCTGAAGTGAGCGACGCCCCCCTGCAGCGCCAGCTCAAGGTCGGCCGGGCCGCCGTCGGCATCATCGGCCTCGACGTCGCCCTCAACCGGGTCCTCGCCGACCCGGAACTGAACGAGGCCGCGGCCGCGAAACAGGTCTTCGCCGAAATCAGGGAAAAGAACTACATCCCGCCGGGCATGGAAGAGGCCTACTGCGAGGCCATCGAAAAGGAGGTGGCAAGGTTGCGCGCAGGCAGGGCCGCAAGAAGCGGCGACCTGGTCATCCGTATCCTCGGCCCCGGCTGCACCGCCTGCAACAACCTCCAGAAGGTGGTGCTCGAGGCCATGGCCCGGATGGGGGCCGCGGCCGACATCTTCCAGATCCACGACCCGGACGAGATCGGCCGTTTCGGCGTCACCCGCACCCCGGCCCTGGTGATAAACGGCAAAATAAAGAGCGCCGGCATCCACCCGAGCCCGGCCCAGGTGGAGGAATGGCTGCGCGAGGCCCTGGCGGACCCGTGACAATGCCTTCGGCTTCCTTGGGCCTTCGGGTCTGTTTTTGGAAGACAGCCTCGTAAAAAGTGTCCCCGCAGGCGCCTTCGGCAATTTCCGGAACAAGGGCTTTTCGCGCCTGACGCGTTAAAAAACTCGCTTGTCTGAGGGCGTTAGCCCGAGTTTTGCGAGTTTTAGCGTCAGGCGCTATAAAGCCCCC
>JALWTY010000059.1 GCA_026993265.1 Desulfobacterales bacterium | reverse complement strand
GGCCGGGGGCTCGATTCCGGAGCCCACGCGGCCAGGCTCGCCGGCCGGGACGGCTCGCCCGGCGTGGCCCAGGGCTACAAGACCATGTTCCTCCAGGACGCTGACGGCCAGATGGCCGACACCCACTCGGTGGCGGCCGGGCTCGACTACGTGGGGGTCTCGCCGATTCTGACCGACCTGTGGGAGAAAAAGAGGGTCCGTTTCGAGGCCGCCACCGACGCCGAGGTGATGGAGGCGCTGTCGCTGACCATGAGAAAGGAGGGGATCATCCCGGCGCTCGAGAGCGCCCACGCCTTTGTCCAGGCCTTCAAGGAGGCGGGGGAGCTCTCCCCGGACGAGGCGGTGATCATCAACATGAGCGGCCGCGGCGACAAGGACATTTTTACCATCGCCCACGCCTTCAACGATCCATCCTGGAAAGAGTTCATCCGCAACAAGGGCCGGGAATATGAATCTCGCTGAACATATCAAGGCAAGGCTGGACGGGAAAAAGATCCTGCTGATGACCCATCTGGTCCTGGGGTACCCCTCGTTCGCCTCCAACCGCGAGGTCATCCGTCAGATGGTGGACGCCGGGGTGGACCTGATCGAGATGCAGATCCCCTTTTCCGAGCCCATGGCCGACGGCCCGGTGATCTTGAAGGCCAACCAGGAAGCCATCGCCGCCGGGACAAGGGTGGCGCAGTGCCTCGAGTTCGCGGCCGAGACCACCGCGGCCCACCAGATCCCCTTCCTCTTCATGACCTACTACAACATCGTTTTCAAAAGGGGAGTGGAAAGATTCTGCCGCGAGGCGGCAGAGGCCGGGGTCCGGGGCCTGATCATCCCCGACCTGCCGCCCGAGGAGGGGGACGAATACCTCGCCGCCTGCGAGAGGGAGCAGCTCGCCCCCATCCAGATCTTCGCGCCCACGAGCACGCCCGAGCGGATGCGCTTTCTGGCCGCCCGCGGCAAGGGCTTCGTCTACTGCGTGGCCCGGCGCGGGGTAACCGGCAAGAAGACCGATTTCGGCCGGGAGTTCGACGCCTACATGCAGCGCTGCCGCGCCACCACCGATCTGCCGCTCGCGGCCGGCGATGCCGAAGCCGACCGCGGCGACGTCGCCTTCCTTGAGGGCCGGGCCGACATCGCGGTCATCGGCACCCGGACCATCCGCCTGGTGGAAGAGGAGGGGGAAGAGGCGGTGGGGCCGTTCATCCGCTCCCTGCAGGGGTGAGGGATCAACCTGCCCGGGCCCGGCGGCCGACCAGGGCGATCTCTCCGGGGCCGGCGCCGCGCACCACCGCGCCGGCGGCGATCTCCGCCTCCCGGTCAACCACCGCCATCTCGCACCTGGCCCGCCGCCGCACCACCGTGTCGCTGAAGAGAATGGAGCCGCGCACCACCGCGCCCTCCTCCACCACCACTCCGGGCGACAGCACCGAGTCGACCACCGTGCCCGCGATCCGGCAGCCGGCGCTGACCAGGGAGCCCTCCACCCGGGCCGAGGCAAGGAAACGGGCCGGAGGCCGGCCGGCAAAGCCGCCGTAAGTCTCCGGGTTGGGCCGCACCCCCCACCGTTCCGGCGACACCGGAGCGGGAACGCTGATGACGTCCATGTTGGCGCGCCAGTAGGCCTCCACCGTGCCCACGTCCCGCCAGTAACCGGCAAAGGGGAAGGCCGCCACCCGTTCCCCGGCCGCCAGGGCCGCGGGGATGACGTCGCGGCCGAAATCGAGCGCGGCCCGGTCCTTTTCCAGGAAGGAGACGAGCCAGCCGCTGTCGAAGACGTACACCCCCATGGAGGCGAGGGTGGTGCGGGGCCGGGCCGGTTTCTCCTCCCAGCCGCGGATCAGGCCGCGGCCGT